>JAITVO010000190.1 GCA_031285765.1 Cytophagaceae bacterium
GTCCAGATTCGGTTGATTACCCCTGCTCCCTTCAGGTCGGCAAGCACAAGGGTGTTGCCTTCCCTGCGGATGCTGGAGTATTTACCCGAAAAACCGTCGTCGTTGCCTCCCGTGCGGTCGTAGCTCGACTCCTGCTCCACAATTCCCTGCCGGTAGTGTGGCAGCAGTTCGAGCCTGTACAGCTGTTTCAACTCATCCTCCACAGTTATTCTGCTCTCTTTGCCGGCAGCAAGGGCGCCGGTGCAAAAAACAGCCATAAGGAGCAATGTAAAATAATACTTGCTGTGCATTGGACTGGGTTTGTTTACATTCATAGATACTGTCATTTTTAGTTATTTCTCAAAACTCAAAGTTTTAACACTGTAAATCCTTCCTGCCTGAATATTTTCTGACATAAAAAAATGTTATCAATCAAAATATTTTCCTGCATCAAAACAGTATTTGCGCTCACAAATTTTAACATAACCGACTGTTCGCACTTCCCTTTTTGGAGGGGGGTAGGTTCGGTGTCGCTTCGGTGTGTGTTCGATCTCGCCTCGGTGAAAAAACATACCGGTTTTTGAAATATATTTTTATATAAATACATACATTTTATATTTACACTTATGCCCTGTTTAACGTGTGTTTCCTTATGCTGTTTTAAAATCATAAAAAGTCAATATATGTCGGTCATATCAATTTCAAAAAGAGTGTTCTCGCTCATTGCATAGAGTTTGTTGCCAAGCGTAAATACCGGTCGTTTGGTATTTATTTCGACAACTTTGCGATTACCGGCATCCATAACGATGGTACGGCTATCTTTCATCACAAATTTGTAATCGCCTGCTGTTTTATATACAGCGCATAACTGGTTTTTGTCGATACTGCCGGTTATGTTTAATTCGGCATCGAACATTAATACTTTTTCTTTGGTCGAAAAAATAAAGTTTTTAGTGGTATCCGAAAGCAGCAGATTGGTCATAGCCGGATTGCCGGCATCAATGTAAACCCTGTTGGCAGCCATGAACTGAAGTTCGCCAAATTCAGCATTGTCGATCAACTTTTCCAGCAGCAGAGAGCCATCCGTTAACGACCGTTTCATTATCCTGTCCTTAAAAACAAGTAATACACTGTTGTTTTCTATTTTGAAATCAAGAACCGGATTTTTTTTGTACCCGTCGAAGGGATGGTAGAATAACCGCCATCCGCTGTTCCTGTCGAATGCCGCGAAAAATGGCACACCGAAACATATCTGGCGCCCATTCATAAAGGCATAGCCGTGATTGATCATGTACAGTGTGTCGGCTTTTGCAAAAATGGACGATTTGGCTGTTGAGTCGGGCGGCAGGAGATTATACCAGAAATCGCCTCCTTCGTTTTTGCGGATTCGCGACAGTTTTTCTTTCGATGCAAAATAGTAGCCAGCACTGTCGGAATACACATTTGAATGAATGCCGGTTACCATATCGTGCCCGGTGGTGAAAACAAATGTTCCGGTTAACAGCCCCAAAACCGCTCCTGCCGCATTAACTGCAATGGCTGCAGTGTAATCCTTTTTGCCCGTAATGGCATGGTGCGTCCAGCCCGAACCGTCGTGATCATTTACGGTATGCAAACCTGCCGCAACAATCATCCAAACAGAATCGTTCAGTTGAAACACATCATCCCAGCCGTATTCCCTGTTTATTTCCCTTTGCCACAGCGTTTTTCCTGTTTGCAGGTTAATTCCTTCAACCGTGTTGCTGTATCCTCCCGGCTGTTTATATCCAATACCGGTTTGAGTATCATGGTTAATAAGCGAAAGGGAATTTACAGCCTTCCACTGCTTTTTACCTGTTTCGATATCCAAACTGTTGATTTTATTGTTGATACCTGTTTTTTTATGGATTACTGTACTTCCAAACGAGTATATTCTGCTGTTCTGATATGCTATTTTTTTCGACCACTTTACCTTTTCGCCCACCATGTCGTAAACGAGCAGTTCTCCCCTGTTTTTCAATTGCAGCCCATTACTTCGCAATCCAAGCAACTGTACAACGATTGATTGCGAAACTGTATCAATGTGCACATCATATATCCTTTCGGGAAAGATGTATTCCTTTGCTTTTATATCCTCCTGCGTAGCAATGTTTTTCCCGACTGTACTTTCCGGAAAAATCTTTACTTCGGGGAGTTGTGCAAGAGCGCAAATAGCAATTGTAAAGAGCGCTGCTGCTGTAAAAAGTTTTTTCATAAGAAATATAATGTTATTGCATTCTCTGACCTAATGTTCCCGAAACGGGATTAAACTGATAGTCGTAATCCCTGATACCAATACTTCCTTTCAGACTTTTGAGTTCGGTCAGAAGCCCGTTATCGTCATACACAGTGCGGGTAGTGATGTTGCTACCCAGTGTTGGTGCAGTATTACAGCCTGTACTTCGCTTTATATACTTAGTCTGCATTGTCATCATTTTTATTCATTTTTTGCTGTGCAACACACAAATGTAACATCTCAGAAGCAAAGATTTATATATTATACAGGTAAAATATACTCTCCATTACCACCATTCTACTTATTAATGTCTTGTTTCCATGTTAACCCTGTAATTTTATCCTGAAACTCTAATATCCCATAAAAGTCAACTTTTATGAATTTATTTACATGTCTCTGACCTGATAAATCTTCTACTTCCATCACTAATGGATAAACATTTCCTGCTATTGCCTTATTAACAGTGCAAATGCATTTTAAGTCATTTGCTTTTTCATGTGTTCTAAAATGGAAAGTATATGGAGCATCATTGCCAAAGAAAGCATAGAGTTGCCAATCATGCTGCTCTTTTATATACATATTTGTTTCACGATCTAAAGCTTCATAATATGACTGCGGACTGCAATCAACATCCATTGCAAGCCCTCTCCATGATGTTGCTCCCTCAAAATACTCATTAAATACTAACAATTTAATGGTGTCGTTCGCATTAGAAATATAAGTTATCGTATCATTGTGCCTAAAGGAAATTATTGATTCGTCAAACTTGTTGTACTCCGGACAACTGTATTCGCATGAGCATACTACAATGCAGCACGTGTAAAATAATAACCGCTTTTTCATTGTTAAATTATTTAATTAATATGTAGGATAAATATCTTCAATGGTATACGGTGTCAAAATGTATGTTTTAAGCTCTTCATCCCACTTCAAATAATATCCGTATATAGCACTCCAATTCATCCCATAGTATTTTTCAAAATATTTTTTAGTATGTCGATTAGCTCTTCTTTCAGTCCAATAGCTCCCATGTGTATCAAAAGGCGGAGCGGTAATTGCCTCATTTTTACTCGCACTATTAAGGCTTGGTATCCCTATTGAAAGCAAATAGGTTAGTCCATATATTCTGCTGTCAAACGTATGCCCATACTCATGCATAAACAGGAGGTCGGATAGCACTTTTTGTTCAAAATCGCCTGTGATTTCATCGTTTATATTTATGTTTATATAGTTGCCTAAGCTAACACCGTTGCGCTTTCCTGCATTTTCATTGGTTACAAAAGTTGCACCCCCAAAGTAATCAACCCGATCAACTTTTCCAAAAAGATTTCTCGCTTGAGAATACTCTCTTCCAATAAAACTTTGGGGTGCCTCCCATGAGCGCCTTGAGAACAGTTGCCATGTTTTTCCCCAAAAGTCATTGTTAGGGTCGGTTTTATACTTCCCAATTTCAATTTTCAACGCATGGTTGGT
>JAITVO010000256.1 GCA_031285765.1 Cytophagaceae bacterium
GCTGCATGATATTTAAAGTTCACAAGACGCGCATCCATTCTAAAGTTGCCGTTAGCATTGGTATAACGTATATGAAACCGGAAAAACATCATTTAAATTAATTCTGTTGAGCTACTTACACCTCGTTGCAACCGTCTTTCTAACAACATTTCGTCCCATGCGGGACGACAGTGAACAGTATATCATCAATAGAACCGCTACTAATAAGTATATGTTGCTTAATTATGAACAGTTACTAAAATAATTATCCAAACCATATTACGAACTCATTAAACTCTCACGCAGCTCAATACAATTTTCATATAATCCATTTTCAGTAACAATATTCGGCTTGTTATTTGTAAAGCCTTTAGCAGTTTTATTGGAATCGAAAGAAATTTTGAAACCTTGTGAACAGATATACCGTAAATCCCCGCATTGAAAAAATAATTCATTAACAGTAAAAAAGTTGAAAGCGAAGAAAAATAAGAAACAGGTTGAAAAGGTTCGACACTATCCGCGCATTTCCCGCGAAAAATTTTTAAGTCAGATTGGCATCATTATGGCAACTGCACCGTTTGTAACCCGCATGTTGGGAGCGTTTAAGGGGCGTTACGCATTCTATACGCGCAATTTTGAACTTTCGTTTCCCAATTTGCCCGAAGCGTTTGATGGCATAAAGATATGTCACATCTCCGATTTACATTTGGGGAGTTTCGGAAGCAATCGCGAACCTGTTGACGAAGCATTTTCACTCATCAATGAACAAAATCCCGACTTAATCCTTTTTACAGGCGACATGGTCAATAACTTTGCAGCAGAAATGCAAGGTTGGGAAAGCGTATTTACACAACTGAAAGCGCCGATGGGAAAGTTTGCTGTGCTTGGCAATCACGATTACGGCAATTACAGTCGCTGGCTTTCGCCCGAAGAGAAAGAGGAAAATTTTGTGAATCTGATTCGTAATTATTCAAAACTGGGATTTACGCTGTTGCGAAACCAGTCGGTCATATTGTCACGCAACGGCGCTACTATTGGACTTGGAGGCTCCGAAAACTGGGGTAAAGTAGGGTCGGTACCACAGTTTGGCGATTTGGAGAAAACGGCTGATGACATAAAGAATGCACCTTTCCGTATATTAATGTCGCACGACCCCGACCACTGGGACGAACAGGTATTGAAACACGATTTTTTCGACCTCACACTGTCGGGGCACACGCACGGAATGCAGTTTGGCATCGAAAAAGGCAATGTACGATGGAGTCCTGCACAATATTTTCAGAAACGATGGGCGGGCATGTACAGCCAAAACGACAGGTTTCTGTATGTCAATCGGGGCTTGGGTTATCATGGCATTCCTGCACGCGTAGGGATGCCTCCCGAAATCACAGTTATTGAATTGAAAAAAGGACATTTAAGCTCCGTATTTGTATGATGACACTTTTTATTATCGGATTAATAGCTTACAAGTTACGAAACAAACGTTTTTTTCGTATAGCAAAGGTTTTCTTTTTCAGAAAATTTCTTGCTTTTTTCGTACCCAAAACGTAATTATAGCCTCGTTTTATATTCTGTTCTTTGTCAGGATAAAATAAATTGTGTACTTTTGGCGACAAATAACGCTTCATGGCACCCAAAGCTAAGAATAAAAAGAAAAATAATCAGTCGCTTGTTCCCGTAAACAGGCTGAAACGCACACACAGAGTAACTTTGTTGTTGAACGACAAAGAAAACGAAGCTGTAGATGCGTACTGCAAAAAATACATGATTGAAAGTAAAACAGCCTTTATGCGCGAACTTATTTTACGCACAGTAATGGAGCGTTTTATGGACGATTATCCTTCGCTGTTTGACAAAGAAGAACTTGACATGCTTATTGTAAAACAAAATATACAAGCGTAATACTTGTTTCCTCATATTAATTTGGGGGGAAATGGATTGGCAGTCATCCATCAATTTGATATGGCTGAAGCCAATTGAGAGATACTAAACCGCTACCATAATGCATTAAATAGTTTTTTTAATCCAATCGAAATAGACTATTGATTGAAAATTGTTTTTATCGACTAAAAGAGCGTTAACAGCAGTAACTAAATTATCGTCATCATCTTCCAGCATGTTGAAAGCGTTGTTTTTAAAACAGTAGGGGGGCATAAAGATATGTTTATTAGCATCCTAAAATGCACAAGGCGTTTCTTACAGAAACGCCTTGTGCATCAAATCAGTATCACCACACATATTCAATTTTATTGCCGATTTCGTTGTAACTCACAGTTGCACCGGATACAGCATCTTCATATCCTCCTTTCTTTAAAGGATACCTTTCTGCTATAAACTTGTCGATTCTGGTTCTATTAACATCGGCTCTCAAAGTTGCGACAACAGCTATTAAACGATTATTTTCAAACATATATTCCATCAATCGGAGTTCACGATCTTTGTCTTCCGAGGGCTGTATTGTTAAAACATTTGGCATACTCGAAGCCAGCGTATCTCTGCCCATTCCTGTCTCCAAACTTTTAATTGTTTCACGATTCATGCCTCTTTCAATGAGCGGTGCCATTCTGTAAAGATTTTCGTAAGGCTCAACATTAACATAGCATTGCGCACTCAAATCGTTGTATTTTGCCACAACTGTCAACTCGCCCACATACTTGCCTTTAACAACTCCATCGGACGAAATTTCGATGTTGTCGGCATCTTGGAAATACGAAAACAGATGATTGCTTTCCGATGAAACAAGATTCAATTCAACCGTTTCATCGTAATGAAGCAAATAACTGTCGGGTTCAAATCGAGCATAACTTTCGTCTTTTTTGCAGGAAAAGATGGCAAGTCCTGCAAGTGCAAATAAAAAAAGTTTCTTCATAATTCTTTCAAAATTATTAAGTGTGATGAAATATTCAATGCAAAATTACGCGATTATTTTAAGCGTTGCGCGAGAATTAATGAGAATTAACTTATATTATTCATTAATGTTATGCTGCTTCTGTTTTATTGCAGCCTTGAAAAGCATCACTTTGGTTGCACCAAAGCAGTTGTGCAACATGAGTAAGTATATCCATTCTCATTTATCAATTATAGCAATTCTATTTATTGTGTGCTATATCAAAGAGAGAAACAAGTAATAAAATGATTGTTGTTTAAACCTCATTTTGTAAACAGGACATCCGTAGTAGCTAACAAAATAACAAACAAAATAACAAACAGAATAACCTCATTTTCTCATTAATGTAACTAAAATGAAGTATAAGGTTTTTTGACTTTAAATTTTCAACTCTTCATTCAATTGCGTCGTCCCTGCGGGACTTTGCAAACAGCATAATCTGATGTTATTTTAATATTACTGACAGCAGTTTAGTATTACCACAAAGTTCACAAGGAATTTTGAAGACTCATTGTAATTTGCCAAAATGCAATTCATGGTGATACATTTTGGATATTCAAAAAAAAAAATCATACATTTGTACCTTAATTATATTATATCAAACGACCATGAAACAGATTATTATTTTTGCAGTTTGCTTTTTGTTAAGTATTGCAGCTGTTTTTTCTCAACACCTTGCCACATCTGTTGAACACGAGGTTATAGCAGATTCTGATAAGGGATACTACATTGCCAATTCAGTTGTATATGGCGGAATTTATATCCTGAAAGAAAACAGAATGGAACGGACGAAGAGAATTATTATTCCGGAGCAAAAAGGACACGAGGCAAAAACACTTTATCCAAAAGATATTGATGAATTTGGATTTGCAAACGGCGTAAAATATGTAAGCGCCCAAATAAATATCTACGGAAATAAAAAAAATGTGTTTCTCGAAGAGATTATTAACATTAAAAATTCTGTATTTCTTTACGTATATTGCAACGAAAACAGTGAGGATATATTTTTTATTCTCGAAGAAAATGAAAACAGACTAAAACAGATTGACTCCAATTCGCCCGAAGAAGTTTGGAGCATATTTAAAAAATTGAATGACTGTGAGGATATACAGGGACTTGAGTCTTTCCCTCAAAAACTAACCAGAAAACAAATCAATGTTTTTTACAGCGCATATAAAGACTGTAACTCTAATTTATTCCCGCAATTTCAGTTTGGACCGGTTATAAACTTAGGTATGGGCAAACCTGTATTGCGCGAAGTGCCATCGTATTCATACGGATTCAATTTGGCGGTTTCGGTTGGCGGATATGCGCAACTGCCATTGGACGAATGTATCGCATTAAGAACCGAAATTTTGTATTCCTATTTGAATAACAACAGAGGCGTTATAGATATGATGCAAAAGGCGTCGAGCGGAAACTCCAAATACATGCGGCACTCTATTCAAATACCATTACTTGTAAAATATACATTTAATTACAAAGCATGGAAAAATATCCCTTACATAGAAATGGGACCATGTTTCGATTATTGCTTTTATGGAGGAAAATTTAAGAACGGTAAACTGCAAAAACCGGAAAAGAACACTGTACTTGACGACTTTACCATTATTAATTTTCAATATGGCATTTCGTTGGGAGCCGGCGTCGAACACAAGATAGCTTATAACAAATCAATATATTTGGGGTTTCGCTATAATTGGGTTACGGGTGTACGGCAGGAGTATGTTGAGAAATTAAAATTTCTTGGACTTAATGTCGCTATCAATATGTAAAAGATGTATGCCTCAAGAGTTAAATTGAGTTGATTTGCAAAAAAATATTTCGCCCGTAATCTACCTAATCTGCATTCTTTTTTGAACAGTTCTTTGTCTGTATAATGCGGCGTGCCACGTTTCCTCCATTAATACGTAAAACTGCTTCCCCCAAAAAATTCCCTTATTATGGATGTTGGCGGAATATGTTCGGACTGTATGGGCTTGAAATAACTCAAAAACTTCAACAGTCGCGATGCTTCGGAATATTCGGGATGTACGGGATGAACTTCGAGCAGTACAGGTTCAACCAACGGCTTCAGCACTGCCAACTCATACAGCAGTGCGGTGTTGAACATTACGTCGGCTTCTTCCTGATAGGGAAAGATGTGCAACTCTTCGCCTCTGCGAACACTTGCCCAGCGCGAAATGGTTTCCTGCGCCGAATATTTGCGGTATTTATAATCGCGCAGGATTCGCCGCAAAAGGCGGTTGTCGGTGGTGGGGACTCTTGCCAAACTGTCGATGTTGATAGAGGTTAGCGCCGACACATATATTTTGTATTTGGCTTCGGCGGGAACCAGCTCGGTCAGTTTGGGATTCAATCCGTGAATACCTTCAATTATAAGTATATTGTCGGCGCCCATCTTCAATTTTGTGCCGTCGTAATAACGGGCTCCTGTTTCAAACGAAAAGAGCGGGATTTCAACTTCCTTGCCGTTGAGGAGGGCAACCATCTGTTCGTTAAACAATTTGAGGTCGATGGCTTCGAGCGCCTCAAAATCGTAATCACCGTTGGCATCTCGGGGTGTGTCCACACGATTCACAAAATAGTTGTCCAACGACAGATTGATGGGCTTAATGCCCGCCACTAACAGTTGAATTGCCAGCCGCTTACCGAATGTCGTTTTTCCGCTCGACGAAGGTCCGCTTATAAGAACAATCTTCAATCCTTTACGCTCAGCTATCCGGTCGGCTATTTGCGCAATCTTTTTTTCCTGCAACGCTTCCGACACTTTTATCAGCATCTCTGCATTGACATTGGATGCCGCACGGTTCAGGTCGCTGATGGAAGTTACGTCAAGCACCTGATTCCAGTGATTGAACTCCCGAAATATCTCAAACATTTTGTTCTGAACAATTAAATCTTCTATTTCGGCAGGATTACTGCTTTTGGGTATTCGCAACAGCATACCGTTGTAATACATGTTGAGATCGAACACTTTGAGGTAGCCTGCGGATGGCACCAGATAACCGTAGAAAATGCCGGCATGACGTTCCATTGTGTAATACGATGTGTAATATTTTCCGCGATTGCGAAGCAAATTGGTTTTATCGGTCATTCCCTGCTGTTCGAGCAGCGCGATAACGTTTTCGGTTTCGTCCTTTTCTTTTATAAATGGCAGATCGGCTTCCACTATTTCGCGCATCTTTTCAACGATTTTGCGCACCGAGTCTTTGTCGAGCAATTTTGCCATATTATCGAGTTCACAGTAATATCCTTTACTTACGGCATGTTCTGCCCGCAGTCGCGCGTGTGGAAAAACTTCCTTTACGGCGACATACAGCACAAAGAGCAGACTGCGAACATACATTCTCATACCGTCAATATGCGTGATGTCGAAAAAAATCACCGTTTGTGGATGATAAAATTCAAACGAATGTTCATGCACGCAGTTGTTTACTGTTGCGCCAAGAACGGGATTCGGCAGATTGATGTTGAACATTTGAGCGGCTTCGAGAAGCGTTGTCCCTTTGGGAATACTTAGCGTAGTGTTGCTGTTCAGGCATTTTATTGATACCTCTTTCATAAGTGTATGTTATTAGGATTGTAAACGGTTGGCAAAGCTACGGAAAAGTTATTGTTATACAGGATAACTATGGCAAAATATTATTACGAATATCAATATTTTTTCTAATGTTTCGCGATGAAAGCAGTTGTTCATTGCAATAAATCTCATTTGCAACCCCCTGTTTATTTTTACTTACTCATGTTACGCAAAAACAGCCTTTTCAAGGCTGTTTTTGCGTAACATGAGTAACTTACATTTCCC
>JAITVO010000278.1 GCA_031285765.1 Cytophagaceae bacterium
GAACACTGGCATTTGCCCGCACCATAAATACACCATTCCATCCTTGCGAAACATCGTAAAAGGTGTGCCACATATTACCGTCATACGCCATGCTTAACTGCTCCAGCGTATGAGGTCCATCGGTGTCAAACTCAAGCCAGTTGGTTTGTCCGGGCGCATTTGCCCAGTGAACCATCGCATAAAAAACGCCGGAATAGGGAATATCGTTGAGCGGCACATTAAGCCATGCGCCTTCTTGCGATTCTTCGCCTCCGGGAATAATAAATGGCTGGCTGGAGCCGATTAACTGATGGTTGACGTCGAAAATATCAATTGTAGCCGTGCGTTCCGATACTTCGGGCAACTTGCTTCCAAAAACATCGATACTTGTAAGCACGCCATCTTCGCCCACCTCGAACTTGTTGCCCAACCAAAAATCATCATTCTCAGGAGCGTGAAATCCTTCTTCGGCTCCGTCGTTATCCAAAATATAAGCAACATCGTTGGCTGCAATAGGTGCATCCCAAGTGATAACGGCATTGTTGTCAGTTATTTCGGCTAATGGATTCACTACCGGATAGTTTTTTTCGACAAGACTGATGTTGTGCGTAACGTCGCCGGCAACCGTAACCGTTGATTCGTAGAGTTCGTACACTATCTTTTCGGCATTAATATCGTAAATATAACCTCCAAAAACGTCTTCGATAGCATAGTTGCCTTCGGCGTCGGTGGTTGCCGAGAAGTTGGCATATCCCGAAAGGGTAATATCAACATTGGCAACACCGTTGGGAGCATTGCCGGCGGTAACTTTTCCGCTTACGGTGTAAGTGGCTGTTGATTGAAGAACAAAATTCAAAGTAGAAGTTTCGTTTACCACGATGGCTGTTTCTTCAACGACATCATCGCTATATCCCACTTTGCTTGCCTTGAAGCTATATTCGCCCGGAAGAATAAAGTTGATGGCGTAATTTCCTTCGGCGTCGGTAACGGCTTTAAATGGCGTGCCGACAGCCTCTACCAGTGCGCCCTCTACGGGATTATCAAGTCCGTCAATAACAGTGCCGGTAACAATGCCGCTTTCGAGATTCATCTGCACAACCGTATTGGGGATATAACCATGAGCGATACCGGGCTGCGTCCAGCTGAATACATTATCATGATTGACATAGTAACGGCTTCTGTTGGCAAAATCATTGTCCTGCGTGCGATAAAACTGGTCGTTATATCCATACCCAGCGTTGTCCAATGGACGGTCGGTCATAATTGCCAGATTTTGTCCGGTATATAAATAAGGTTCGTCAAGTGTGATGGTGATTGTATCTTGCCCCAGCGGGAAGTTTGCAATACCGTCGAACACCAGCGTAAACTCCGACTCCGGCACCCATGTCGTACCAACGTCGGCACGCTCGGTATTTGCCATCCATATTTTAACAGGACGTTCGACAACGCTTTCGGTTGTAAAATTGTTGAAATACTGCACACCTGTAATCGCGCCCTGCTGTCCTATCAACTCATGGTCGAAATAAATAGTCTGCACCATGCTGGTACTCCATGTAAAGTTGAATGGTACATTAATGTTGGATGTTGTACCCATACCAATCCTCCCGTTGAACGAGCCGGAAGTTGCCTGCACGGTTATTGCAAAAGCGGCAGTGGTATTGTTGGATGCGTTGCCGTCGCCGTCGGCTTCAACTACGGCACGGATGTTCATATTTCCGGCAGAAGTGGGCGTCCAGGTCATGTTGAGCATTGCTGTAGCGCCTGCGGCAAGGTTGGTTCCCGCTGCGGTGGCTAATATATTGTCGTCAGCATCCACCAGTTTAACGATGTAGGCTGATAAATCTTCAACGCCCGCGTTTACTACTGAAGCCTTGTATGTAAAAGGTTTACCAGCCATTGGCGTACTTGTTCCAAATAGTTTGGAGGCAGCCGCGTCAGCCGGCGCAATCTCTTCGATTGAAAAGTCATCGAAATAAATAACTCCCTGAAACTGGTCGGTAAACGCATGGAAGGCAAACGAATATTCGCCGGCAGCCTTTCCGCTTATTGATACTTCGATTTCGGAATAGGAATTGCTCACCACGTTTTCGTTTACCCAAAGCGGGTCGCCATTAACATCTTCCACATTCTGGCCGGTTGCCAAACTGAGCGACATTTTGCCCGACTGGTACGACGAGTAGGTGCTTGTCCAGAATCTTACCTTGTATGATTTATCTGCTTCCAGCGCAATTTTGGGAGAGAAAAGCCAGTCGTCGGCACTGCCATTGTTGTTGTACAGGCATTGCATGTATGCCGCCCCTGTATGCGAATATGCGCCATCGGTCTGTCGCGCCCAAGTGTTGTCGCCGTTAACATTCTCAATCGTCCACGCATTGTGTGCTTCGTTGTTTTCAAATCCCATAAAGTAGGGAACCGTAAGCGTTGAGGGTTGCGTAACTTCTTCGATAGAGAAATCGTCGAGATAAGAAGTTCCTGTATAGGCATCTGAAAAATTACGGAAACCAAACGAATAGTGGCCGCCGGCATATCCGGTTACATACACTTCAACTTCGACAAATGTACTTCCTGCAAGGGTTTCGTTTACCCAAAGCGGGTCGCCAATTACCGACGCAGCGCTCTGGTCAGTTGCAATGCTGAACGACATTTTGCACGATTGCATGGGCGAGTTATTACCCGACATTGTCCAGAATTTTACTTTGTACGACTTGCCCGCCTCCAGCGTAATTTTAGGCGAAAAGAGCCAGTCATTGCCACTGCCATAAAAAGGCGGCTGGCAATACATGTTTGCATCACCGCTGTGTGCATAGTCAGGCGCCGCAGTTTGCCGCCCCCATGAACTCCAGTCGCCGTTCACATCTTCAACAAGCCACGTATCGTGAGCTTCAGTGTCTTCAAATCCCATAGAGTAGGGTACGGTTTGTTGCGCATATCCCATGTATGCAAACAGGAACAGCGCCATCATAGGTAAAAGGAATCTTTTCATCACTTAGAAAATATTTTAGTTAAAAAAATGCGCAAAGCTATGGATAGTTGATGAATATACGGAAATATTTTGAGCTGTTTTTTGTATGAATATATATATTCGTACAAAAAAGAGAGGGCTGAAGATGGTAAATATCATAATGTGCAATGGTATGATAAATTGCTCCCTGCATTGCACAAACATTCTGCGTTCCTGTCATTCATATATGAATCCGTAATTTTCGTGTTATCCAAGAACACCGTTAAGTATCAAACCTCTTCGGGAAATGTAACAATGGTTATCCATTGAGTTAACTTTGACTAAAGCCGATTCGCCTTACATACTCCATCCGTCGGCTTCAGTCAATGGGTAAAAGATGTACTGTAAATGGCTTTAGCCAAAATCACTATTCTATTTTCCGAAGACGTCTATTATAAAAAAGCGCTGTGTAACATAAGAATTTTTTATAGCTTTGTCATCAATAACTTTAATAATACAGGTTATGCAAACTAAAAACTGTTTCATTTTTATCTACCTGTTTTCGGCACTGGCATTTGTTGGTACAAAAGTTTGCGGGCAAAACAGTCATTTCGATTCAATTTCCGACAGAGATATGTTTTCAAGCTACAAACATCTTTCGGCACAACAGCTGCTCGATACAGCCAATTATTATTACAATAAAAACAGTCTTGATACTGCTTTAATTTGTTATAATATGATTATTAATGTACCTGTAAAAAGCAAAAACAACGCCGAAGTGCCCAACACTGTAGAGGCGCTTAAAAAATCTGCAATTATTTACGGACACATCTGCGACTACAACCGCTCTTATGAATTGCTCATAAAAACGTTGCAACTGTGCGAACAGTATGGTTTTGTAGCCGAAGAACCGAGAATTTATACCAATCTGGGAAACATATATTATCGTTTCAACAGTCATGATTTGGCTAAACTCTATTATTTAAAAGCATTGAATTTGTGTGCCGACAGCGCCGATATGACTGTTATTCTGAATAATTTGGGCGCCGTTGAACTGGAAGCAGGCAAGTTGGACAGCGCGTTTTATTATCTCAACAAGTCCTTAAAAATAAGCAAACAATATAACGATAACTATATTCATACCATATTGAATACCGTTGCTTTAACCTATCAAAAAAACGGACTTTACGACTCTGCATTTTATTATTTTAGGTTGTCGTTGAACAAAGCGCGAAAGAATCGCAAAATTGAACATGAAGCCAATAATTTGAACGGTTTGGGTAAACTGTTTTTTGAAATCAATAAAGCCGATTCGGCGCTGTTCTATATTGATTTGTCGAACCACATTGCAATAGAAAATGATTTTGTTGGAATTTTGGCAGAAAACTATCTTACCTTATCGGAAATAGAAGAAAAAAAGGGTTGTGATAAAAATGCGCTGGCATATTTTAAAAAACATACGAATCTGAAAGATTCTATTTTGAATGTAGAACGATTTGGCGACATTAACCAGCTACAGCGTTTGTATGAGGTGGAAAAAACAAATCAAAAAATTGAAGACTTTGCAATAGAACAAAAAATCAAAGACAACATTATCCGTTATCAAAAAATAATTCTGTTTATTGCGATAGGCGTTTTATTGCTGGTAAGCATCATTCTGCTGATAGTCTTTCTTCAGAAACGAAAATTAAACATTGCATACAAAACATTGTTTGAAAAAAATATTGAGATTATTGAACTTCAGGAAAGTTCCCCCAAAAAGTATCAGAACAACCTCCTTTCGGATGATGTACAGAAAAAACTTTTAGATAAAATTTTGATATTGATGAAAGATATTCCTGTAATTTGCGACACAGAGTTTTCGCTCAGCAAGCTGGCAGAACTTGTACACTCCAATCATGGCCATGTTTCGCAGGTTATTAACACGGCTTTCAATAAAAACTTTCATTCATTTTTAAATGATTACCGAATACAGGAAGCACAGCGGCTGCTGTCGGCGTCCGAAGCTTCAAAATATACAATTGAAAGCATTGCGCTTCGAGTGGGATTCAAATCTCGAAGTTCGTTTTACGATGCCTTTAAAAAGACTACCGGCGTAACCCCCAAATTTTACTTAAAGAAAATGCAATCGAAGCAATGATGCGATGAGCTGTGTTTCGACATTAAAGTAATTATCTAAAATATTTACTGTATTTTAATGGGCTACAAACTAAAAGGCAAAATCTCATCTTACAAATTGAACCACCCAAGAAAGATAAATACGAATTAAAATTTACGAGATAAACGCTGTAAATCAATAAAAAAAATGTCCCGTAGGAAGAGGTGATGTTAGTTGCTGGCATGACGTACCTTTCTGATGTTAGCTCTTTTTGCAGCATCTTTTGTTTCGTACATAATTAGAATCCGTATTTCTACTCCTCATCGTCCGAAAAGTGAATCAGCACTTTTCGGTACACCGAAAATATTTTCGACTTGGAAACAAAGCCGAGATATTTTCCGTTTTCGGTAACGGGAAGGTTCCATGCGTTTGTGTCTTCAAACTTCTTCATTACCTCGTCCATTGTTTCGCTGCTTTCGATTAATTCGGGGGGGATTGCCATTACGTCGCGTACTTTTACGGTTTGATACAACTCGTGGTTGAACATTATTTCGCGAATGTCTTCGAGCGTAACAACACCTATCAAACGTTGCTGACTGCCTACAACGGGAAACAGGTTGCGCTTCGATTTGGCAATAACGCGCACAAGTTCGCCCAGCGTCTGTTCGGGGTGAATGGGAAGAAAATCAGTTTCGATTACGTTGTTCAGGCGCATCAGCGTAAGCACAGCTTTGTCCTTGTGATGCGTAATCAGTTCGCCACGACGCGCAAGCCGTTTGGTATAGATGGTGTGTGGTTCAAAAAAGCGATTGGTTACATACGCAATGGTAGATACTGCAATCAGAGGCAAAAACAGTCCATAACCGTTTGTAATTTCGGCAATAAGGAATATCGCCGTAAGTGGAGCGTGCATCACGCCTGCCATCAGTCCTCCCATCCCCACAAGGGTAAAATGCGAGAGCGGCAACTCTACAAGCCCAAACGTTTCGAGCAGCCGGGCAAAGAAATAACCCGTAACCCCGCCAATAAACAGGGTTGGCGCAAAAATTCCTCCCACGCCACCGCTTCCGTTGGTGGCAACCGACGCTACCACTTTAAAACCTACAAGAAATATGAGGAAGAGCAGAATAACATAGTCGCTGTCGCGGAAAGCGTAAAAAACGGAGTTCTCCACAATATAGTCCGAACTGCCCGACAGCAGTGCCGTTATGGTATCGTAGCCTTCGCCGTAGAGCGGCGGAAAAAGCAGTATGAGCAAACTCAATGCAAGACCGCCAGCCGTCCATTTCATAATGGGATTTTTGATGAGGCTCATCTTTTTTTCAAGAAAGAGTGTACCTTTGGTCATGTATAGCGAAACGAATCCGCAAAGAATACCAAGAATGGCATAAAATGGAAGGTTGCTCAACTGAAATGGCGCTTCGAGTACAAAGTTAAATTCGGCGCCTTTTCCCAGAAAAAAGAACGCTACGGTTGCGCCCGACACTGCCGACAGCAGCAGCGGAACAATGGAACCGATAGTGAGGTCGAGCATTAGCACTTCCATCGTAAACATAAGCCCCGCCATTGGTGCTTTAAAGATGCCCGCAATTGCCCCCGCCGCGCCGCAGCCAATAAGTACAGTAATGGTTTTGTAGTTGAGATGAAAAAGTCGTCCGATGTTTGAGCCAATCGAAGCGCCAGTGAGCACAATGGGGGCTTCGGCTCCTACCGAACCTCCAAAGCCGATGGTAAATGCGCTTCCTACGATGGACGTAAAGGTATTGTGCGCTTTCAGTGAACCCTCCTTTTTCGATATAGCGTAAAGAATTTTGGTGATTCCGTGCCCGATGTCGTCCTTTACCACATATCGTACAAACAGCATGGTAATGAGCGTGCCCGCCATGGGATAGAGCAGATACAGAAAGTTCCATCCCGAAAGATCGAAGTTGCCCGTCAGCAAATCGCGTACAAAATGGATGGAGTTTTTAAGTATCACCGCAGCCAGTCCGCTGAATATGCCAATAATAACACTTATTATAAGTACAAAATTTCGATGGGAGATATTTTTAACTCTCCACGAAAAAAAGAGCCGCAGCCATCTGTGTATCAATAATCGCAGTTTCATCTGTTCATTGCTAAAAAACAAACAAAGGTACGGCTGTTTATTTTGAAAAACAAACGGGAAGAGTGGAATGATTATACTTCTTCGGAAAATAGAATTAGCCATGTTTATAATGCAAAAACGCAGTTTATCGTGTTTTTAGATACAACGTATATGCTTCACATACAAATGCAATTGCTGTGAAATTTTGTGCATTTATTCTATTTCTTTGCAAAGAAATGATTGCAAAACTGCCAAAATAATTAACTTTGCGCCCCTGTAAAACTGAATAATTATATGGAACTGAAAGAAACAGCTGCGAGCGAAGCAAAAACAAATTTCATCTATCAGGAAATTGACAAAGACCTGCTGGAAAACAAAAACGAAAGCAAAATATTGACTCGTTTCCCGCCCGAACCCAACGGATATCTACATATTGGACATGCAAAGGCAATATGTCTGAATTTCGGCATTGCCAAACACTATAACGCAGCGTGCAACCTGCGATTCGACGATACCAACCCCGTAAAGGAAGATGTAGAATATGTCGATTCGATTAAAGAAGATGTGCGCTGGCTGGGCTTTAACTGGCAGGGCGACGATAAATATGCGTCGGACTATTTCGACCAGTTGTATGAATGGGCTGTGAAACTGATAAAAGCAGGAAAAGCTTATGTGGACGAGCTTACAGCCGAAGAAATTGCCGCTCAAAAGGGTACGCCTACCGAAGCGGGCGTCGAAAGTCCTTATCGAAACCGCACGGAAGAAGAAAACCTCAATTTGTTTGAGAGGATGAAAAACGGCGAGTTCAAAGATGGCGAAAAGATTTTGAGAGCTAAAATCGACATGGGGGCGCCCAACATGCACATGCGCGACCCCATTATGTACCGCATCATTCACAAGTCGCACCATCGCACGGGCGATAAATGGTGCATCTATCCGATGTACGATTTTACGCACGGGCAAAGCGACTTTATCGAAGGCATCACTCATTCAATTTGCACGCTTGAGTTTGAAGTGCATCGACCGCTGTACGACTGGTATCTCGACCAGATTCTTGAAGGTGAACCAACGCCAAAAGTACGGACACGACAGATTGAATTTGCGCGGCTCAAACTCAACTATACCATTATGAGCAAGCGCAAACTGCTCGAATTGGTGCAAAAAGGAATTGTTTCGGGATGGGACGACCCGCGAATGCCCACCATTTCGGGTTTGCGCCGACGCGGATATACGCCCGAATCCATCCGCATGTTTGCTGAAAAAGTGGGCATCGCCAAACGCGACAATGTAATTGACGTTGCGCTGCTCGAATACTGCATTCGCGAAGATTTAAACAAAAAGAGCGTTCGCGTTAATGTCGTTCTGAATCCTGTAAAACTCATCATTATCAACTATCCCGAAGATAAAACCGAGATGATGGAAACCATCAACAATCCCGAAGACGAAAGTATGGGTACAAGGATGCTTCCTTTCAGCCGCGAGCTTTACATTGAGCGCGACGACTTTACGGAAAATCCGCCCAAAAACTTTTTCCGCCTTGCCCCCGACCGCGAAGTACGCCTCAAAAGCGCCTACATCATCAAATGCGAAAGTTTTATAAAAGACAGCGAGGGCAACATTACCGAAATTCATTGTATTTACGATGAACAGACGCGCAGCGGTATGCCCCAAAGCGACCGCAAAGTAAAAGGAACTCTGCACTGGGTTTCGGCACGGCACTGCATCGACGCCGAAGTGCGCCTTTACGACCGCCTCTTTATGGACGAAGAACCTGATGGGCACAAGGATATTGACTTCAAAGAGTTTCTGAATTCCGACTCGTTAAAGATACTCACAGGTTGCAAAATGGAGCCGTCGCTGGCAGACGTAAAACCGTTGGATAAATTTCAGTTTCAGCGTTTGGGATATTTTTGTGTGGATACGGATTCAATGCCAAATAAGCCTGTATTTAATAAAACGGTGGAATTGAAAGACAGCTGGTCGAAAATGATGAAAAAGTAAGGTTTAAATTTTTGAAACTGTATTGAATTAAAAAGGGATTAGATATTTTCGGAAACTATTGATATTTTGGCTAAAGCCGATTTGTTTTATATTTTTTGAAAAGGTCTATGCGTTCAACTTTGAACTTAATATTCCTTTTCAAGGCTGGCAAAAAGTATGAATTACGTAACATAAGTTCTTATACTCAAACAGAATTGATTTGCGAATAAAAGCAGCAAGGGGATTAATCCCCTTGTCAATAAATAAAACTGAACAGTTAAAACTGGAATCCTCTGTTATTTGCAAACCATTTTTGTTTGAGTATAAATTTAAGACCATAATGGTTTTGTGAAATAATAGTGAAAAATAATGTTTTTTATTGGTAGATAAGAATGGAACTCAAAAAAAGAAATGCCATTATTGAACTCGAAGATATGGAATTTTACGCCTATCATGGATGCTACATGGACGAACAAACCATAGGCAATAACTTTACTGTAAATGTTTCGGTTGAAACGGATGCAACGCTTCCCGCAGAAACTGACAATATTGACGACGCACTGAATTACGTGCAAATATACGAAACGGTAAAGATCGAAATGGAGCAGACTTCGCATTTATTGGAACATGTTGCCGCCCGTATAATTGATAAGATATATGAAAAATTTCCTTCGGTTACCAATGCAGTTGTAAAAGTTTCGAAAATGGCGCCTCCCATTGATGGACGAATAAAAAAAATAAGCCTCACACTGAAGCGATAAGAGTTTTTTTTGAGAAAAAACAGGAAATAAATTTTGTGCGTAAAGAAAAATTATTACCTTTGCACCCGCAATGGTCGGTTGGCCGAGTGGTTAGGCAGCGGTCTGCAAAACCGTGTACGGCGGTTCGAATCCGCCACTGACCTCGCCATAAGTTTTATTTTATGGTCGGGTGGCTGAATGTTTAGGCAATGGTTCGCAAGACCATCTATGAAAGTTTGAATCTTTCCCCGACCTCTATTAATCGCCAAGTTGTTTTGAACAACTTGGCGATTTTATTTTTGTAAATAAATGATGTTGCGTAAATTATTTTTTTACATAACTTAAAATTGTGCAATAGACATCTTCGGAAAAAGAATGATTGATTTTGGCTAAAGCCATTCACAGCACACCCTACATCCGCTGGCTTCAGTCAGCGGATGGAAAGATGGAAAACACGGACTTTAGCCTCCAACCAACTCCTGATTCGCTACTCAATTACTGTTATTAAGCAGATGGTCGAGAAAGCTGGGAATCTGTTCCACGTCGATGCGTTTTCCGATGATTTTTTTATCCTTGTCGAGAATGTAAATCATGGGCGTCGATTTAATGTCGAAATATCGGCGAAAGCCTGTATTTTGATACGGATCATAAACGTTAATCCAGTCGTACATCCGGTTGTCGTCGATAAATTTGTTCCACTGCTCCTTGTCCACCAAGTTGTAAACGGCAAAAACCTGAACGCCTTTGTCGCGGTACTTTAAATATACGTCGTTGTAAAGGAGTGGCATCTCTTTTTTGCAATGGCTGCAATCGGGCTCGTAAAACGCTATAATGGTAATGGGAGCGCGTACTTCGTGAAGACGAAAAAATTCGCCCTGTGGGTTTTCCATCTTCAAATCGTGAGCTGTTTGCCCAAGCAAGGCGGGCTTCAGCTCTTCGACACGTGTGCGCAGGTTGTTAATAAACTCTTCGGTAGTCCACTCGGCTTCGCCCGTAAGATAATATTTTTCGGCAATGGCAACCATTGCGGCATCCATCCCCATAATATTACTTTCGTTAACTATATTGAAAATATTTGGAACCAAATATTTGAACATTTCGGGATTCGGGCGGCTTGTTTCGATTACTCGGATGGCGGCTTCGGCAACAGTATCGGGCATTTGCAGCAGCGCATTATTAAAATAGTATTCTATTTTTTGCTGAAAAAAGGGTGTGCGTATCAGGCGGTCGTCGGTTAAATCAATATTGTCGAAATAATGTACTTTAACAAAGTGCATCTGCTTAAAATATTGCA
>JAITVO010000340.1 GCA_031285765.1 Cytophagaceae bacterium
CTTCCCACTATCAGGGTGTGTCAGGGACTTGCACCCGTTAGAATATACCCATGCTGGGCGAACCAAAAAATAAACGAGCGGTAAATTTATTTTACTGCTCGTTTATTTTTAGAAAAGTCAGGAAAAAGTAATTGCTACAACAGCAATTACTTTTTCAATTTCAGCACAAAATACAAACCGACAAGCAAAGCAATTGTAAGTGCAATTCTTCCGCACCATACTTGAAAGTTTTGCCAGTCGGTTAGCGGGGCTTTTACCTGTTTGACTACCTCAACCGGATAGGGAACGCGGATTGTGTCAGTCTTGAAAATGTTGTCCCGAATGATTTTATCCCTGTACAAATACCGGTACCGTTCAAAAAATACGGTATCAGCTTACTGTTTGACGAAAACAAAATCGTAGCGGAAAATAGAATCGCGAGCAATCTGTTCCTGATATTCAATTTTGGTTGTTTCAACCGGCACATATTGGGTCGTGCCGCAGGTACAACACAGTAACGCAAGGGCTGTAATTGGGATTATTGTTTTCATTGTACTTTGATTTTAGATTGCAGGGCAAAGCCTGCTTTGATTAATATCGGCGTTTATGCCGTTTTTGACAAAGGACATTGCAGCAACAATCAGATAATAAATTACGGTTCAGGCGGTCTTTGCAAAGACACATTGCAATGCGCCTCTACAGTTTTAACTCTTCAAACGTAATATCCCCAAGACTTTTCTTGAGTTCGCCGCTTTGGGTACTTTATACTTCATAATGGTTTTGTTTTGAAATGTTTGCGAATTAAAGTTTTTTGCTTTGCCTTGAATAATTTTTGTATGACTACTGCCGTTTTTTTCATGCCCATCAAAATTTTGCTGCATGGGCATAGAAGATTTACTGCATGCCCATGAAAAACTTCTTCCATGCCCATGCAAATTTTGCTGGGCACACAAAAAAAACCTCCATTTTATTTGAATAAAAATAGAGCGAAAATGTATTGCTAAAAAATAGATTTTACATAGCTCACGCGCGTGAAAAAAGTGCTGCGCCGTGTGTGCTAAAAAACATTGGACATTGCCAAATTTGGAGTGTTAAATTTGTTAGCACAGGCGATATTTTTTCAATGGTTTTCATGGTCGTTTTTATTATAACTCATGTTACACACTATGTTTGAATTGAAAATCGGCATAAGCCAAAAGCCTAATCTTCATAACCGTATGCAAGCGAAGCGCAGCTTACGGAAAATATACGAAAATTTCACTGCCTGTAAGGGCAGAATATATGTTTTAAAATTTGTTCTGCCCTTGCGGACAGTGAAATCAGTGAATAGAACATCCGCAGGCAACGCTCCGCTTCGACACGCTCAGCGACCAGCTCGCCTGCGGTTATTAAGATTAAGCCTTTTCAAGGTTAATAAAAGTAATACTGCGTAACATGAGTTATTAAACAGGAACAAAAGTACATATTTTTATCACACCGCAAAATTATGACATAGAAAAAAGATATAGCCTCATAAATAGGGTTTTATCAAAAAAAGATTGGATTTAACTAATTCTTTCATTTCCCGCTTGTTTTTTTTTAGCATATAAATTACTTTTGTCGGCTGTTGGGTGAAAGGTTCCATGTATCCTTTCATCTTTTGGCACAAACAACAATTTAAGTAACATGTTGAATTAATAAATATCAAAAATATATGAAAACCATTTGCTTCTATTTTCAGGTACATCAACCGTTTCGGTTTCGTAGATACCGTTTTTTCGACATCGGAAACGACCATTATTATTACGACGACTACAGTAACGAAAGCATTTTGAACAAAGTAGCCCGTAACTGTTATTTGCCAGCCAACCAGCTGTTGCTTAAAATGATAAAAAAGCACAAAGATAAATTCAAAGTAGCTTTTTCTATTACAGGAATGGCAATTGAACAGTTCAGGCTGTATGCTCCCGAAGTTATCGACAGTTTTCGCGAACTTGCCCAAACAGGTTGTGTTGAATTTTTGGGTGAAACCTACTCCCATTCGCTGGTATCGTTGAGCGACGAAAACGAATTTCGGGCGCAGGTAAAAGCCCATTCCGACTTGATGGAAACAAATTTCGGACAAAAGCCGCAGGTATTCCGCAACACCGAACTTGTTTACTCCGACCAGTTGGGCGAGATGGTTGCCAAAATGGGCTTCAAAGCAATGCTTACCGAAGGCGCCAAACATATTATGGGATGGAAAAGTCCAAACTATCTTTACTGTAATAATGTTGAACCACGACTGAAGATATTGCTGAAAAACTTTAAGTTGAGCGACGATATTGCTTTTCGTTTTGGCAATCCTCACTGGTCGGAATATCCTTTGACAGCTGAAAAATACGTGCAGTGGATTCACGAACTTGATGAAAAAGACGAAGTGGTCAATCTTTTTATGGATTACGAAACCTTTGGCGAACATCAGCACAAAAACACAGGTATTTTCGATTTCCTCGAAAACATTCCCATTGAGGCGCTCAAACTGAAAGGACTTTCGTTTTCGACGCCTTCCGAAGTTACTGCAAAACTTCAGCCCGTAGCGCCTGTCAACGTTCCTTACCCAATTTCGTGGGCGGACGAGGAGCGCGATTTAACGGCTTGGCTCGGCAACGAAATGCAGCAGGAGGCTTTCGAAAAGCTCTATGCGCTGTTGCCCAAAATTGACTGCATCAGCGACAGGCGTTTGCTGCTCGACTGGAGTCATTTGCAATGCAGCGATCATTTTTATTACATGAGTACCAAGTTCTTTTCCGACGGCGATGTCCATGCCTATTTTAATCCTTACGAAACACCCTACGAAGCATTTGTCAACTACATGAATGTGTTGAGCGACTTCACCATACGTTTGAATGCCGAAGTGCCTCAAACAGGTTTCGACAAAGAGATTGCCAATCTTTCAGACCTTCTGAAAACCAAAGAAGAGAAAATCAAAAAGCTGGAAAACGAGGTGAACAAGTTGCGAACATCGAAAAACAATGCAAAAATGCCGAAAGAAGACGAACCGAAACCTGAAGCTCCAAAAAAGGAAGAGGCTGTAGCAACAGTAAAAAAGAGCGCAATAAAGAAAACCGAAAGCACTCCCAAAAAGAAAACTGCTGAAACTAAAAAAAACTGATTCTATAGATGTGTGTAAAAAAGGGGCTGTTTCAAAAATATTTTTCACCACTATATAGATAAAAAACACAAAGTTCACAATTTGCAAATATTTATTTCCAATACTTTGTGTATTTACCAAAACTTCGTGCTCTTTGTGGTTCAATGTTTTGTTTGAAATAGTTTCTTTTTTGTTAAACAAGGAGATAATTTCCTTGCTGTTTGTTGTCTTGATACTTAACCGCCATCAAATGCTATCATCTGTATATATTACAGTTAATGAAAATTATCGGTTTCTATAGTGGATTTTCGGAGCGTAATTAGCGTAATTTCGGGAAATGCGCCGAAACGGAAAGGTACGCCTACCATCCCAATGCCAACGTTGACATAAAGTCCCTGATTTCCATCAGTGTACAATCCTCCCCATTCGTCGTAGCGCAATGCGGAAAACGAAAACCGTCCCAATGCAAACTGCGAACCGTGCGTATGCCCCGAAAGGGTAAGGTCGATGTCTGTATCAAGCACCTCACGCCGCCAGTGTGTAGGATTGTGGCTGAGCAATATTTTGAATTTCGCATCTTCGGTATCCCTCATCGCTTTGGGCAGATTGCCGGTTCCCGTAAATGGCGGTTCTCCGTTATTTTCAACTCCAATTATGGCAATACGGTCGTCTTCTTTTTCCAGAAAAACATGGTCATTATTTAGCAATGTCCAGCCTATATCAGTTTGCCGTTTCATAAGGTCAAGAAGATTTTCGGACTGTGCAATTTTGCTTCTCCATTCGCGATAAGGCGCATAATCGTGGTTCCCCAAAACGGAATATACGCCGGAGGGCGCTTTCAGGCGTGCAAGCATATCTTCGTAACCGTTCAATTCGTTAGCCGTATGATGAACCAAATCGCCTGTTATGGCTATCATGTCGGGATGCAGATTAATTATCGTATTTACTGTTTTACTGATAGGTAGTGTATCATTCCATTGCCCCAAATGAAAATCCGAAACATGAACAATTCTAAAACCATCAAAAACATCAGGCAGATTGGGCGAATTGAATGTTACTTCCTTAACAGTAATTCGTTTGTATCCGGCGAGGCATCCATATATTATGATAAACTCAATACTTGCCGCCAATGCCAAAGCTACAATTGTGAATGGATATATTTTCCATTTGAAAAAAATCCTGAAAGGGATATTAAGTAGAACAATAAGGGCGAAAACAATTTTTGGCAACGACAGAGCTATGTAAGTCATCGTAAAAGCATTTCTGAAACTTTCATCGAATCCTCTGAAAAAGAAGAAATACAAACCGCCAAGCAGTAAAACCGACGGAAGAAACCAAATACTGCGCAAAAAAAGACTTCGGGTCAGTTTTCGGATATAAAAAAGGTAGATGTAAATATCTGCTGCGATTAGCAAAAAAAAGATGTATATAAAAAAACGTGCAAACATGAGATTCTCGAATATAAATAACGATTGTACATGAAACAAAAATCGAACCAAACACAGATTAGTAGCTTCTTTATAAAAATTACTTTTTTATGAATACTCAATGCTACTCCAAAATTTAAATTCGGAGCTGTTCAGAAAGAACACGGTTCCACTGCGATAACACAAAAATACAAAATCATTATCATCCATATAAAAATCCGTGCTTTTCGTGTTTAAGTAATATTTTTTTGAACAGCCTCGAATATATGAAGAAACGCCTAACGGCGTTGTTGGAAAACAATATGATTGTGCAATATCAGTTGATAAAAAAGTAACCTTTGTGTCGCTGTTGCGTATGAATGACTTTTAAACTAAAATTCTGATATATCTTGAACCACGATTTTAATACGATTTTCAGGATTCTCAAGATTAAAATTATCTTGGTAATCGTGTGAATTTTGATAAAATCAGGGTTCAAAGCATAAAAACATAAATCACAGGGTTCGCAAATTCATTTATCATTCGTGCTGGTAAACATTTGTGCCCCTGTAATGTTTTAGTAGAATTGTATCAAGCCTTGAAAAAGCTTGATATTCATAACTACAGGCGAACGAAGCGTTGCCTGCGGCAATACAAAGGTATAAACGCTGCTTGACAAGGCAGGACGGCATCAAAAATTAAGATG
Organism: Cytophagaceae bacterium; assembly: GCA_031285765.1. Lineage (GTDB taxonomy): Bacteria > Bacteroidota > Bacteroidia > Bacteroidales > Marinilabiliaceae > WRMI01. The sequence continues at coordinate 5,204 of JAITVO010000340.1, forward strand.
TTCTGCCTTGCAGACAGGATTTTGATGCCATACAATTCCGCAAGCAACGCTTCGCTCGCAATTATGAAAATATGGCTCTTCGAGCCGCTGCATAACATTGATTATCTTGATAATCATCTAAACCCATGATAAAATCATGGATCAAGACCAAAAAATAACATTACAGCAATGAAACGTACAATTTTACCTGTGTTATTATTTATCGGCATGTCAATTTGTCCGATGTTTGCACAGAACAAAGCCTTTGTGAATGGCGGCGAAGAGGGATTTTTGCCCATTATCGAAACAATGTTTGGCGCTGTGCTCGAAAAGAAGGAACTGAAAGCGTATATGACCACTGTTTCGGCTTTCTGGAACGCACCCGAAACTACATCGGAACAGAAACAAAAGATGCTGGCGATTGCCGATAAAATTGCCGCAAAGAAAGGTCGTCCCATTCCCGACTATCAAAATTATTTGCGGGCGGTAATGACGCAGGCTAACAGCGACCAGACTTCCGAAAGCCTCGCGACGTGGCATCGCGGTGTGGAAACGCTTCTCGACCAGCCCAAAGTGCCTCTTCGTACCGTGTCGCAGCTTTTGGTACACTCTGCAAACATGGTTGCCGAAGGAATCATCTATTCCACGCAGGCAATACAGTGGAGGGCTGAGAAGCCGCTCTTCCATTTCACGTTTAGCGACTCGTTGCGTGCCGAATTTAGCCGAACACGTATCATTTGCCTTACCCGTCGCGACAGTATTTGGATTAACGGCACTGCCGGCGTTATTAATTTGCAGAATGGCGTATGGTGCGGCGACAAAGGCGAGGTTACGTGGGAGCAGAGCGGATTTTCGCCCGCCGAAATCAATGCTACGTTTGGCGAATACCGTGTCAATATGTCAGGAACCGATTTTGAGGTGGACGATGCTACATTCTACAATCGCAATTACTTCAGCTATCCGCTTAAAGGAAAATTGCGCCACAGGGTAACAACTATCTCGAATCCCGAAACGGCTACCTATCCGCGATTCGTATCGTCGGGCGAACGATACAATATTAAAAGTATCCACCCCAATTTTGACTACGAAGGGGGTTTTTCGCAAAACGGCGCAAAGTTTCTTGGATCGGGAACGGACAGCGACCCTGCCATTGTAAGCGTTTACCGTGCCGACACACTCTTTATTACAGCCCAATCGCTATATTTTGCTTTACGCAAAGACCAGATTCAGAGCACCAATACCGAAATCACCATTCATTTAGACACCGGCTACGTGTATCATCCCGGACTGACCTTTAAATATCTTGACGACATCAAGGAAGTTCACCTGATTCGCGACGGCGAAGGCTTGTCCACCAGTCTTTATTTCGATACCTATCACAACGTTAGCATCGACGCTGAGCTGATACGATGGAAAGTGGACGCGCCCGAAATTGAGATACGCATGATAGCCGGAGCAGCCGATAATTACGCCTTCTTTGAATCGAATGGCTATTTTCGTGAAGAATTTTACAATCAGCTACAGGGAATGGACGCCATTCACCCGCTACAAGGATTGTTGAACTGCGCCAATGCTTTGCGGAGCGACAAATTTACGGCACACAACTACGCGCGTTTCTTGGGAATGCCCGAAAGTTCAATTCGCCAGCAGATTATAGGACTGTCGTTTCACGGATTCGTTGGTTACAACGTAAATACCGATACGATTGAGATACGGGAGCGTTTGCGCGACTATCTGCTCTTCCGCGCCGGCAGAAAAGATTACGACGTTATCCGTTTTAAGTCCGTAACGCCCGGAAACGTGCCAAACGCCGTGTTCGACCTTCGTAACTACGATATTACGTTGAATGGCGTTTCCACTATCTCAATCAGCGACCACCAGAACGTTGCTTTCTTTCCAAAGAGCGAAAAACTGCTGCTCAAACGCGATCGCAACTTTAATTTCGACGGTTCGATAGCCGCCGGAATGTTGCGCCTCTACGGAAGTAGCTTTTTGTTTAATTATCAAAATTTCCGCATTGACATGCGAATGATTGATTCGCTCGCAATACGTGTAGAAACCACTGAAACCGACTACTTGGGTCGCCCGATGCTTCGCAAAGTTGAAAACACCGTATCGCAGCTGTCGGGATTTCTCGAAATAGACCGCAACGACAATAAATCGGGCAAGGAAAAGTATCCCGAATATCCGCGATTGACCAGTACCACCAAATCATACGTTTATTACAATTCCGATAACATACAGGGCGGCGCTTACGACAAAGAGAATTTCCATTTTACGCTCGACCCGTTCGAAATTGACAGCGTCAACAAACTTTCCGAAAAAAACATTGCATTTACAGGAGAACTTGTGTCGAAAATCTTTCCTGTCATCAAAGAAACGCTTGTAGTACGCGAAGATTTCTCTCTTGGCTTTCGCCGAAAGTCCCCGCCCGAAGGTTATCCCATCTATGGCGGTAAAGGTACATTTACCAGCATCCTCGACCTTAGCAACAAGGGTTTGAAAGGTAACGGAACGCTCAATTACGTGTCATCGACGAGTAATTCCGAAGATTTCACTTTCCTGCCCGATAAAACCGTCGGAACGGCAAATATCAACATTGCCGAACAAAAGAGCGGCGTTGAGTTTCCCGATGTTCAGGGTACGGCAAGTTTCATTACGTTTTTGCCAAACGAAAACAGGTTGGTTTCTGCTTCAAGCGAAGAGTTTTTTACGATGCACAACGGCGAAAATCGCTTCGAGGGAGCGCTCAGCGTTACTCCGCAGGGGCTTGAAGGAAACGGAAGCCTACACATGCCAAAAGCCGACCTCGTTGCGCGAAGTATGGATTTGGCGCATCATACTGTGATGGCTGATTCGGCTGATTTCAATCTCTTGAGCGACAACACTTCGCAGGATGTTAATTTCAAAACCAACAATCTTACAGCGAGCCTCGATTTTGAGAAAAAGGAAGGGCATTTTATTTCGCACGACCTCAACAACAAGGTTGAGTTCACCGAAAACCGTTATATATCCTACATTTCAGAGTTTTCGTGGGAGATGGTAAACAATAATATTTCGCTTGGCGCAAGAGGCTCGAAAGGCAATCGATTTGTGTCGACGCACAAAGCGCAGGATTCGCTTGATTTCATTGCGTCCATCGCCATATACGATGTTGCTAACCGCATTATTCGTGCAGAAGAAGTTAAAAACATCGACGTTGCCGACGTTAGCATGTTGCTCAAGGATGGAAAGGTAACCATTCGCAAAGACGCCTTGATGGACCCGCTTGATTCGGTACGCATCATGCTCAACGATTCATTGCACCAATTTTACGACGCTCGCGTAAGTATCGAAAGCAAAAAAATGTACAACGCATCGGGCAGTTACGATTTTGTAAATGGCGACAATGCCACAAAGACAATTAAGTTTGGCGAAATAGCAGTAAACAAAGAGATTAAAACAACCGCCAAAGGCACAATCCTTGAGAACGAAATGTTTACCTTCAACAGCCACTTCGGATACAAAGGCGACGTAAACATAACGTCAGGCGTGCCGCTCCTGCGCTTTCACGGAGGCGCACAAATGATGCATCCCTGCTCAATCAATGGTCCGCAGTATTATGTACGCTTCGATTCCGAAATCGACCCTCAAAACGTACTCATTCCAGTAGGCAACGAGGTTCAGAATTACGATTTCGATAACATCTTTAAAGGTTTTTACTTGAATAGAGATTCCAACGAGGTTTATACATCGTTTTTTGAAGACCGCCGATTCCATTCCGACCCGCTCATCATGAGTTCCGAAGGATTTCTGCACTATAAGGACGCCGAGTCAGCTTTCGTTTTGGAGCCCGAAATCAAAATGCACAATCCTGATACCATCGGCACCGTGCTTCGTTATCACGAAACCGGCTGCAATGTTTCAGCCGACGGCGCAATCAATCTTGGGCTCGACTTCGACCATATTAAGATGCCTGCATCGGGCAATGGTACGCACATAAGGGATACCGGCGAAGCAACATTCAGCGGGATCTTTGCGTTCGACTTCATGCTCGACCCCAAATCGGTCGAAACCGTCGTCAATACCATCCGCGACGCCGACCCAGCCAAAACCGTCAATCCCGAAACTACAGCCACGCTGCAAAGGCTTAAGGAATGGACAGGTTTGCCCGAAGCCGTAAAGATAGGGCACGAACTCACCAACATTGAAAAGATAAAAACGCTCCCGGCCGACCGTCAATACACGATGGTGTTCGACAGCCTCACATGGACGTGGAATAAGGCTGCACGAAGCTATATCGCCGAAGGGCAGGCAAATCTGCTGTGGATGAAAGACAATCCCGTAAGCCGCAAGGTGCACGTTAAAGGGAAGATATCTTTCAGTCGCGGCGGTAACACCTTCGACCTTTACGTCGAAGCCAAGTCGGGCGTATTTTTCCTTTTCAGCTATCGTCCGGGTTCAATGCAAACGCGCTCATCGCTTGATGAGTACAACCGGAACGTTGTTGAACTGAAAACAGAAGAACGTACCATAAAAGCAAGCGGCGGCGTGCGTCAGTATGTTTTAGCGCAAGCTCCCGACAGCCGCTTGAAGCAGGTACTTCGTTTCTTCCAGACCAAAAACGCCGCCGACACCGAAGAACCTTCGGAAAACGGCGACGATACACCGGAAGAAAGCGAAGAGTAAACATATTTTGAGTTGAAAATTGAAAGTTGAAAATGGGATTGCCAAATTTGAGACTTTCAATTTTTAGCTCGAAATATCTGTAGCAATTATACAGAATGTTTGCTACTCTTTACACTTCGCAAAAACGTAGAAGCACATAAAACCTCATTTTGCTAATGAAATAATAGTAGCAAATAACCTTATTGGTTCAGAATATAGAATTAGGTAAGGATTGGTAAAACTAAAGTTGTTCTGTTTGCAAAATGAGGTAAAAATGATGTTTATTCAACAATTAATTAGGATTTGCGAAGCTGGAAACTTTCAATAATCCGTGTCGAAAAATGTATAAATAAATTTGGCTAAGTACTCAATATAAATTAGTTTAAATTATTCTTCCAATGCGAGAAATTTATTTTATGCATTGTTCCCATATCTGCCATACATCTGTTCAATGCGTATGCCAAATTATCCTTTGTCAGATAATCCGGTGGGGTCAAGTCATTCCTTTTTCAATTTTCTCCAAAGCGCTTCCGTAATATTCAAATGCGGAGAATAAGGAGGAAGAAAAACAATTCTCTGTTTTGCCAAAAAGGAATTCTTTCTCTGATTGCTTTGGCTTTATGTATGCAGGCATTATTCAAAACGACAAAAGTTGCATGATTTATATCAAAAGAAAATTTCTCCAAAAACTCCATCACAAACTGCGTATCTATATTTTGTTCCGTAACTTGCCAATAAACCCTGCTTTGCCTGTTAATGAAACCCAAACAGTTAAACTTATAGGATTTATCGGTCAAATAGC
>JAITVO010000057.1 GCA_031285765.1 Cytophagaceae bacterium
ATAATCATATCCAGCATTAGACGATGTGTCGCATATAACTTCTTAATTACAGCAGGTTATCCACTTGCTTACTCGGTTATTGCCATCATAATATACCTTTTTGCCGGCAGAAATAACGCTATCAAACTGATGTGTCGTCAAATACTTAGAAGATAAATCAATATAATAATCAATTGTATCGTTTTGGCTATTAACAATTAATGTATAACGCCTGCAATTGTACAACAATTTTTTATCCTCAACTTTGCTTTCATCGCAACATTTATCTTGTTTTGTGCAGCCATAAATAGACACAAATAGCATCATAATAGATATACTAAGTATTCTTTTCATTGTTTTTTGTATTAAGTCGTTTTGTGGCTTATGCCGCTGCAAAAATAAATATATGATTTTATTCCACAATATACAAATCAAATATTTAAATATTATTATTATTTGCGTTATTTATTTATGCAGTAGTCGTGAAATTTCGTCCTATACTGTGAGGTTGCCGATTGACTATTTACTGCTCCTGTTTTATTCTGTGGACTATAACTCCCACATTCGGATTTATCCGGTTTACCGATGATGCGAGTTCGAATAAATCATAATCAGGCCATTCGTCAATTTGAGTAATTGCACGATTCATCATCTTTTTGGTTTGGTTCGAAAAAAAGGTGGAACCTTTCCAGCTCGAACTGTTGAACAGGATAACATACGAAATTCCGTCGTCGCGGCAAACCATCAATGTCGATGTGCCCGAAAGCGTTCCTGTACGATAGCGAGATTCCTTGTCGATACCGCGCCATCCAAGCGTTTCAAATTCATTCATATCGTGATTTGCCATTATTTCAACGCTCTCTTTCGAAAGAATATCGGGTTGCGAAGCGTCGCCATCAATTGCCAGCATAAATCGAAGCAAATCGGGTGCCGAAGCCACCCAACCGCCCGCAGCTCCCAGCGTTTTAATGTCGTTGCCACCATACGAACAAGGTACTTTTTCACCCAAACCAAGAAAATCTTCCACCAACCGAGGATCTTCGCTAACTGGCTCATAATATTTTACTTCTGTATGCAAACGTTCATAAGAAAAACTTCCGCCAAGCTGCATATCGAAGATTCCCAACGGGTAAAGAATCCGGGTTTTGATGAAAGTTTCGTAATTTAGACCCGACACTTTTTCAATCACTTTGCCAAGAATGGCATAACCAAGATTGGAATATGAACTCATACTTCCCGGCTCAAAATGAAGCCGTTTGCCAAGCATAAACGTGATAATATCTTCGTCGGAAACAGGGAGCTTCTTTTGTTTTGCCTGTGCTATCACGTGCGGAATAAACATCGGGTCGCCCCATCGAGTTGTCCAGCCGCCCGAATGGTTTAGCAAATGCCGCACTTCTATTTTCTCGGCACGATTATCAAAATAATCGTTATATGGTGCGTGGTTTAAAATGCCTATATCGCCAAACACCTTATCATCGAGGCTAAGACGCTCCTCTTCCACAAGCTTCATAATGCCTGTGGCGGTAATCAGTTTCGAAATACTTGCAATTCTGAAAAGATGATAAGACTCTACAGCTGTTTCATTTTCCTTGTCGGCATAGCCGTAACCTTTGGCAAACACCGTTTTACCGTCTTTTGCAATGGCAACCGAAGCGCCTGCCAGTTGGTAGCGGTTGAGATAACGGGTGATGTGATTATCAATGAGTGAAAAACGACTGTCGTTAGAAAAAAAATCCGGAATCCTGAGCGACGATGCTTCGGGCTTCGGGGGTGTGAAATCAATTCCAGAAGTTTCGTTGAAACCTGTGATATATTTGAGCGTAAAACCTACATATATTCCTAAAATCAATAGCAGTAGCGCTTTATATTTAAATGCCATAACTTATAAAATAGAAAACCGATGCAAAACTACTGCTTTGCATCTAAAATTCCAAAAAAATATGCAAACTCTAAGGGAACCTCTAAATGTATTATGTTGTTTTTTTAAGGCAATACGAGTATATAGATATTACAAACTATTTTGCTAATTCACCCTTTTTTATAGCGATTAATGCTAATTTAACCTTAAATTGACGACATTAGACTTCAACCAACGGAATGATACCTCTCCCCTGCCATCTTCTCAAAAGAGGAACTTTACTGGAGGTTATTCGCGTTATCCGCGTTCTTTTTTCTTTTCTGGTTAACAACATAAAAATGCCTTACCTCCGAAAATCGCAAAAACATTCTAATAATAAGCATTATCCATATCGGAATCAGCGTTAAAGGCATATATTGAGTAAATGCGGCAAAGCACAACAGACAAAAAAATTGTAATCCAACAAGAATAAACGTAAAATACTTGTAACCTGTACTATACGAGTTGATAAACATAAGAATCAAGAGCAGCGGATTTGCCCATAAAATATGCCAGTTAGGACCCGTTACAGTGTGCGATGTAAAAAACCACAAAAAAACTATCAGTACTCCAAGCAGTCCAGCAGCCGAAAACAGGATAAAATCGAGCCATCGCGAACATTTGTTTTTGCGAAAATCGTAGATTGAAATCAGGATTACAATTAAACAAACAATACTGAAAATAATTACAGGCGTCCAAAAAGTTTTTTGCGAATAATTATCAAACTCCAATATTGTATTTGTATTCGCAACAATCATAGAATTGTCGGAATCACGCCGTGCCAAAGCCAACTGCTCCATTAAATAATCGGGTAAAAACTGAACCGAATTTTTATCTACAAAATCGTCGGTAGGTTTACCCAAAATCAAATCAAGCCCAAACTTTGTCCAAGTTTTTTTTTCAAGATAAGTTGCTATGGTTGTGCGAAATGTCATAGTTCCCACATAATCGGGTTCCTCAAATTTCAGCGTACAATCCAAATTATCAACAATCATGTCCCTTATGCGGGTGGCGCAATTATCGAAAAAGAAATGATATTTGTATTCACGGTTTTCGGGCTGGGCATTTACAGTAAGCGCCTCGAATAGCCGTTGTTTTTCGTTTTGCGATAAATTGAGCGTCTGCTCCCAAATCGACCTTTCATCATTCTTATATTCAAACCAAAAGCTATTGTAAGGATGAACCGAAAGCTTATAATTTAACCCTCCTCGTGCAAATTTCAGATAAAACCAATCTACATGGAAATCAAAAGTCCCATAATTATAAGCCAAATCAATATTATTTGCAGGGTCGTTTACTCTGATGGATGTATGTCCGAATGTAGCGTAAAGCTCTTCGCCCGGACTGCATGTTAATATTGATATAACAGCATCATCCGAAAGTTGCGGCTGTGCTTTAACAAGGCAAAAACTATTTAACAGTATAAACGCCGCGATAACAGCATATCGATTTTTTTGAAATGTGTTCTTTTTGAAATCCATTGAATTAATATTTTTGCAAAGATAAATAAAATAAGCGACAGTCCGCTCCTGACTATTCGTTTTATTCGGCTGATTGCTTTTTTTATGAGATGAAATGCAGAATTGCCAATACGCATACAAATGTAAACAATACTTTGGGCTGTCTGCGAAACCACTCTCTCTACATTTGTAACCAAAATATTTTCACCTTGCACTTTTGTAAACTCATCATTATTTCCAGATTTTTCTGCAAAGTCAGTCGGTTTTACCAACCATTTTACAGACAACATTCTTAAGAACTCTGCTGCAATATTTCCTATCCAAGAAAAAAGGAGCAGCAAAAATTCAGGCTCTAAAAAAATAACGGACAAAATATTTTTTTGTTGTGTTTCGTTTTCCGATTCATCAAAAAAATCCATTATCCAAGTTGTAACATCTTTTTTTACTTGCTGCAAATTGAATACAGCGCTAATGTTTTGTGTTTTCATTGTTGTATGTGTTTAAATTACTTTATTATTGATACTACGATGTTTATATGATAATTGATAATTCAAAGTTTAAGATTTTGAATTCAACTTTGGACTTATTCAGCTTTTGCATGGCTACTAAAAGTAATTACTGCATAACATGAGTTATAATACGCTTTTCGGTAACGACATACTTGCAAATCTCTGCATAAACAACACTTTTTTTATTGAGAATGAAGAGTTGTGAATCAAGAAAAATAGATTTAACTCTCAAATCTCTATTTACAGAAATGCTGTCCCTGCTGGACTTTAAATGTGTATTATAAATATAAACCGCGTAACATAGCTTAATTGTTTTCTGATGATACTTAAGTTTTTGCTTAATCAATAACTCTATTATTTTCATTATGCAAATAAACAAAAGTCAAATACCTTTTATATAATATTTTAAGTGCAAAATAATTGCTGCTTAAAATATTTTCACCTAAAAAATAGCCTAATAATTTGCTGAATTATGCACTTAATAGTAATTTTACGACTTAATAATTTGCTTAATTTGGATGTTATCGATTGAATCACATATCAATTTAACCAGAAATGGACTGTTCCGTTCCATACCCCACATTTATCCTGACATCGACAGGGTTATTGTGTTGTCAACTACTGCGCAGGGTAATGTGGCTGGACTGGAGTTGCTGCGTGAAAACGGTCGTTATTGCGAAAAGAAATTGTATGCCGACGGCTTGCAGGAACTGTTTGCTCCCGAAAAAGAACGTGTGGTTTTCTCATGGATTCTTAAAGACCAGCTCCCTTTTGAGGAAAAACGCAAACAAAATGGACAGCTGAATCTGTTTTCGGAGCGCGAACATATTGTTTTGATGGTTAAAATAACAAGTGAAACAGCCGAAAACACGGTGGTTGATATTTTTTATCTGTTTTTTAGAGAAAATCAAAGCAATTTTGGCATCAGCCGTATGAAAGATGTTTTCGATACATCGTTAAAAGCGATTGTGGGATCGCAGTTATCCAAATTTATAGTTGTATATTATGATGATGTAAATAAAATACATTCGAAATTCAGTGAGTTTACAAATGTAACCAGTAAGTTATTTGAATACGCCTGTTTACAAAAAGACACATCGCCGTTGCGAGAGATGATGCAGCAATGGGCTGACGATTTTTTGGAAAACTGTGAGCGTCCTTCGGGAGTTGAAATTCGTTTGTCGGAACAGGCGCTAGATAAATTACTGGAGCACGATTTTAAAACGGCTCGCCGAGCTTTGGAGAATGCAACTGCCTACGCACTGATGCTCTATTCGGGAAGTTACAGGGACGAAATTGAAATATTGGCTCCCTACCTTCTATTTGAGGCAGTTGAGCAACAACAGGCAGATGAGCCGAAAATTAAAACATCTGTAACCGTTAAAAGCAAAAAAATGAGGGTTGCGCAGTATCTCGACAGCCTTGAAGTGGCTTCCGTAAAACTGTTTGAAGATGGCGAAGCTCTGACAGGATTAGCTGTAGGACAAACAATGGAAACGCCAGTTTCGGCGCCTGCCATTACCGAATATCTGCGCAAAAACGAACGGTACATCACTCAACTTTTGGACGAGCATCCCGACCGTTGGGAAATTATTCGTGCTCACTTCCGTCCGCTTATTAATGTGCGGGAAAAACTCCGCCGCAGAAATACGGGGTAAAAATGATTATTTGTTTTAAACGCACAAACATAATATGTATGTGCGTTCAAATTCGTTAAAAAAGTTTGATTGAACTGTTCGGAAAATTCAAATAGCTCAGCAAGAAACTTCTAAAGAAGTTTTCAGTAGATTTGATTTTAGTAAACCGTAAAACATTAGTAAGTTCAACGTATTCTATCTTATAACCCATGTTACGCAGTATTACTTTGTCCACTCGGTCATATATTCATCGCTCCCCTCAAATCATCCATAGTTGTAAAACCGTTTTCAGACATATATTCCTGTATGCCGTCAATAATTTTAAGCGTTACTGTCGGGTCAATAAAATTGGCGGTTCCAACCTGTACTGCCGAAGCGCCTGCAAGCATAAACTCAATGGCGTCACTGGCGCAGGAGATGCCACCAAGACCGATAACAGGTATCTTTACGGCTTTTGTAACTTGCCACACCATCCGCAAGGCTACAGGTTTTACGCATGGACCCGACAAGCCACCTGTTACAGTTGATAACATTGGGCGACGAGTTTTTACGTCAATCGCCATTCCGAGTAGCGTGTTGATAAGCGAAACCGAATCGGCACCTGCGTTTTCCACGCTTTGAGCAATTTCGGCAATATCGGTTACATTGGGCGACAGTTTAACCATCAAATGTTTTTTGTAAACTTTGCGCACCGCTTCCACAACCGAAAAGGCAGACGAACAGTTGGTACCAAAAGCCATTCCACCCTCTTTTACGTTGGGACACGAAATATTCAGTTCGATGGCAGGAATTGCTTTAAGCTCGTTGATTTTTTCTGCCGTTGCAACGTAATCTTCAACTGTAGAACCCGAAACGTTTACAAGAATAGCCGTTTCGTAATGTTTAATGCGCGGATAAATGTCATTTACAAATGTAAACAATCCTTTATTTTGCAGTCCAACCGCATTCAACATTCCCGCAGGCGTTTCAGCCATGCGCGGATATGGATTTCCCTCGCGGGGATGCAGCGTTGTGCCTTTAACAATAATTCCGCCCAAAGCCGAAATATCTAAAAAATCGGCATACTCTTCGCCATAGCCGAAAGTTCCCGAAGCGGTCATTACAGGATTTTTAAGGAGCAGTTCGCCCAAATCAACTGATAAATTTACCATTGTAAATATTTTGAATTAAAAACAGGTCCTTCTACACACGTACATTTATTACCTTCTACAGTCGGAGCAACGCAGCACAAACAGGCTCCAATGCCGCACGCCATACGGTTTTCGAGCGAAGCGTAACACTCCATTCCGTGCTGTTCGGCATATTTAGCCACTGCCTTCATCATTATTTCGGGTCCACAGGTGTAAATCGTGTCGAAATTGGGTGTTTCACTACACATCACAGGGTGATTAACCACGTAACCTTTATGCCCTACCGAGCCATCTTCGGTGGTTATCATCACTTCGCCCAATTCACTGTATGTTTTGGTTTCGATAAGCGTTGACATTGATCGAAAACCAAGCAGGAAGCAGGGCGTAATACCATTGTTTAAAAAACATCGCCCCAAATAGAGCAAAGGTGCGACGCCGCACCCGCCGCCTATCAGCAACGGTTGTTTTCCCTGCTCGGGAACAGGGAACTCTGCTCCTAACGGATACAGAACATTTAAAGTTGCGCCGACAGCAAGCCGACACAAGGCATCAGTTCCTTTCCCCACATTTTGAACCATTAATTTGATTTGATTTTTGCTGTAATTAACATCGTGAATCGAAATGGGACGCCTAAGCATTACTCCAGGCGTATTATCAACTCTAACTTCGACAAATTGCCCTGCTGCAATTTGTGGTAAATCCGAATCGTTCTGCAACGTAAGAACAGATACATCAGCCGCATATTTCGCATTATTTACAAGAGTAAAGTCGTGGATGAATCGCATGAAATTTACTTGTTTACATTTGTAGTGTATGATTATTGGGGACAAAGGTAGAAATAAATTTTATTTTAAACAGATATCAATTCCAAAGAATACCCCAAAGTTGCAGCAATTATATAAAGGGAACCACTAAGTAAGTCCACATAATTAAGCTGCATGATATTTAAAGTTCACAAGACGCGCATCCATTCTAAAGTTGCCGTTAGCATTGGTATAACGTATATGAAAGCGGAAAAACATCATTTAA
>JAITVO010000225.1 GCA_031285765.1 Cytophagaceae bacterium
TTACGGCGACAATCGTATTCGGAAATCAGACGGTAACACTCTCAATGCACCTGCCAGTATCAATATTGAGTTGAGCAGGCGCGCATCCGGTTCTGTTGATGCAAAAACCACTGTGCCAACGCCTGCAGGTTATACTGTTTATCGCTTAGCCGACGGACAGCCCGAAGCCGAATGGAATGAGCTTGGCGAAACTATCGCAACAGCTTATACCGACGAAAACTGGAGTACGCTTATGGCAGGCATCTATCGCTATGCTGTGAAAGCAAAATATAACGGTGAAATATTATCAGCGCCAAAACTTACCAACATCGTGCTGAAAGATATGGCGTTTGACTTTACGGTAAACCTTACAGCCAACTCCAGCGACATTGTAACCGGTGCAGCGCTTGTGATGACGAACACAGACAACAATCCCGAACACGTATATACCGGAACTGCCGACTCTACCGGCATTGTAACTTTTGCACAGGCATGGAAAGGCACATACAGCCTTCTTATTACCAAAGATGGTTACGAAACCTACACGGCAACGGTTGAAGTTACGGCAGCGGGGCAGTCGCATAACGCGCAGCTTGTAGAAATAATCAACAACCCGTTTGGTCTTAACGTGCAAGTAAATGGCTTCAACGCAATGTTTACGTGGAATCCCAATCCATTTACGCCTTTCGGCGATGATATGGAAAGCCACGACAACTTTATCGTCAGCAATATAGGCGAATATACGATGGTCGATTTGGACGGCAGGCATACTTACGGCATGCAAGAGTCGATTAACTACCCAAACAGATACTATACAGGCTCGTTTATGGTATTTAATCCTTCGGCAACAGAGCCTTCTATTCTTCAGGATAACACTGCGCCTCACAGCGGCGACAAATATCTTGCATGTTTTGCAGCCGTTGGCGCACCCAACAACGACTGGCTGATACTGCCAAAAAACAAGATGGAAGACGGCGTACAGCTCTCATTCTGGGCAAAAACACTCCAAGCTGCCGACGGGTTAGAGCGTATAAAAGTTGCCGTATCTACTACCGGAACCAATGCTCCCAACGACTTTACCATAATATCGGAAGGTAATTACATCGAAGTTCCCGACGTGTGGACAGAATACACTTTCGACATGTCGGATTACGCAGGCGAAGAAGTTTACATTGCTATCAACTGCGTTTCAAGCAATTCATTTGCACTGATGCTCGACGATATTTTGGTAGATTATGTTGAAAAATCACCATCACCCAAGTCGTTTACCAAATATGTTGTGTATCTCAACGGCAATGAGGTGGCAGAAACAACAAACCCGTACCACGAGTTTGTCAATTTAACCGGCGGTAACTATATAGCCGGCGTAAAAGCAGTTTACACGTCAGGCGAATCGGGCATCTTCAACCTTCCATTTGTAATTACCGATGACTCAGGTATTGATGGCTACATCACTGGCGCAATCCGGTTGTATCCCAATCCCACAAGTGGACAGTTGACAATTGAATATGGAAAGATGAAAGTTGAAAATGTTGAAATATATGATGTAACTGGTCGTTTGGTGCTGTTATCCTCCTTTGATGAGGGTGGGGGAGGCTTTACTGTTGATATTTCGCATTTGCCGTCAGGCGTATATTTTGTGAAGACTGGAAATATTTCTACGAAAGTAGTGAAAAGATAATGGTTAACGGTTAATGTTTAACGGTTAATACGTAGGGGCGCGATTTATCGCGCTCTTTTTTAATGTTTATACGCAGGAGTGCAATTTACGGTTCAATTCATCAATTGATTATTTTAATCTTTGTGCGGTTGGTGAGGGTTTCGTAACCCTTAACAATCAGGCGTTCGTCTTTGGCAAGTCCGGAGGTAATCTCAATTTCGCCCTGGTCTTCGAGTCCGGTTTGTACTTCGCGACGGATGGCAGCATCGCGCTCGGCTACAAAAACAATGCGACTGTTGCCATCGTTCAGAAGCAGTTCTTTTGGAACTGTAATAACGCTGTCCTTTCGCTGCAACTCTACTTCGCAGCGAACAAACATTCCGGGACGGAGAATTTGCGCTGTGTTGATAACGGTAACACGTCCGGCAAATGTGCGGGCTGTTTTATCGATAGCAGGCGAGAGTTCGGTGATTGTGCCCTGCAGTGTATCGTTGGCGGCTGTGTAATTCATCAAATTAACACTTTGAGCAGTTTTTATTTCGCCAAGCATGTTTTCGGGGAAACTCAAGTCGAGTACAAGCTGTTTGTAATCCATCAGCGCAAGCAAATCGACGCCTGTTTCAATTCGCTGTTCCTGCGAATAATGGGGTAGAGCTGTGATTACGCCATCGAAAGTAGCCCGTATCTCCATTTTTTCGATAGAGATACCTGCATTTTCGTATGTTTTGCGGGCTGTGAGGAGCGCTTTCTCCGAATTGACAAGCTCGCGCAGCGTTACGCCTCCTTTTTCGTACAATGCCTGCTGTTTGCTGTATTCCATTTCCGAAATTTCAAAGTCAAGTTTAGCGCCTTCAAGGTTTACGCTGTTCTCATACTCGCGGTCGATGAGGCGAATAATGGTTTCGCCGCGTTTTACAGCGTCGCCCATCCTGTAAAGTAAGCCTGTTCGGGGATTTTTATGTAATTGATAGTTGCCGCTTATTTCGGATTTGCGGATGGATTCGTGCGAAGCTACTACCGTGCCTGTAGTACGGTAAATGCTGCGAATTGATTTTAGTTTTACCTCTTCGACGGATACAGGAACAGCTACGTCGGTTGCAAATCGTGCGCCCTGATTATTACATCCGGTTGCAAAAAGAAGTATTGAGATGGTTGCGATGATAATGTTTTTCATTTATTTATTGGTTTTCAAGATGTATAATAAATACTGATGACAGATTTAATTCTATATAATTCGTATTATTCATAATCTGTAATTGTCAGAATATTTACTGCAAAGGTATAATGTTTTTATCGAATAATCATGTTTGTATTTATTTTTTTATCGAATATTGTCTTAACAAGCATTTTAAAATAAGATTTAACCGGTAGCGAAGTTAAACTCAACAGGAGGTGAATTGCAAATAACAGAGGTTTCCAGTTTTTAACTGCTCAGTTTTATTTATTGACAAGGGGATTAATCCCCTTATTGCTTTTATTTGCAAAACTATTCTATTTGAGTATAAACTCTCTGCATAACCATATATTAAAGTCCTAAATAGATTACTCCATACAAATCAGTATCAATCTACTTTTTTATCAAAAAATATAAATTTGTTGCAGATAAATTTGTTTTATACATTATGTTTTATTAAAATTGCAGCCGTGATTTAGAAAAATCTGTTGATAAGCAAAGGCTGTTGATTCAACATTAATGATATTTCAAGATATGTAAACAAAAGTGAATCGCTCTGTTTACAGGCTATGCAGTATGTATCTCATCACAACTTCGTGAAGAAGTAATGATCTACAGTATGTATCTCATCACAACTTCGTGAAGAAGTAATGATCTACAGTATGTATAACATCACAACTTCGCGAAGAAGTAATGATCTACAGTATGTATCTCATCACAACTTCGCGAAGAAGTAATGATCTACAGTATGTATAACATCCAAAATTCGAGAAGACGGACTTAATTACAATGTGTAAATATTGTCATACTTCAAAAAACGATTTTTTTTTGGATGGATGATGTTTTAATAAAGTTCAATTTGTTTAATTACTAAAATTTATGATGATGAAAAAGACAATTAAAAGAGCAAATCAAAGGGGGTATCGAAATCACATTCACTTTGAGTTTTTCAGAGGTATTGTTGCATTATTAATTTCATTTGGCGACAGCCTGAAATTTATTACTGAATTAATACTGCGTATTTCAGCTCTGCTTGTGGAAGAAGACAAAGCAATGGATCAGATTCGCAAGTACGAGCATACCGACGAGATTCACAAATTAGACGAAGCTCGCGATAATGTGTTTTACGGCATACGCGACACTATTCGCAGGCATCATAAGAGCTTGGATATGGCAAAAGCCGAAGCCGCTAAACGCCTCGATGCTCTGTTCGAGTTGTACAAAAATGTGCCCAAGATGCCGATGCCCGAAGAGAGCAGCGCGTTGCAGCAACTGCTGCAGCATCTCGACAAAATGGATGGAGATGTAAAACTGCTGGGACTTGCCGACTGGGTAAACGACCTGCGCAATACCAATGAACGTGTGCGCGGGCTAACCGACGAACGCAAGTCGGAATCTGCTAAACGCATCAACAACCACATGAAAACTGTGCGTGCAAGTATGGACAGCATTTATGCCGACATCCTGTCGCACATCGAAGCTGCCTGCGTACTCGAAGGCAACGAAAAGTATGCTTCGCTTTGTAATCAAATCAACGCTCACGTAGATACTTACAAAGCAATTTATACTCGCGAAAAAGGAAAGAGGAAGAGTGAAAAGAGTGAAGAATTGAAAGTGGATAACGAAGAATTGAACGAAGAGAGTTGAAAATTGAAAGTTGATAGATGAAAATTGAAAAATGAGAATTAGAGATATGTACTAATTCTCATTTTTAATTTTCAAACTCTCAATTAATCCTCATTTCCATCTTGTACGCATTGCTTCCATCCATATAATAAAATGGCTTGACGGCTACCTCTACGAATCCCATTTTATGGTAAAGCGCAAGGGCAGGCTCGTTGGTTATTTTAACCTCAAGCGATAAGCCGGCATAACCGTTATCAATGGCATATTGTTTGGCTATGCCGATAAGGGTTTTGGCAATATTTTGTCCGCGATAGCCGGGATGAACGGCTATGCTGTAAATACGCACAGTATCTACGCCTTTGCGGTAAACCAGCGACATGTAGGCTATCGCACTTTCGTTATGTTTAACAACATAAAACACACCTTTTGGTTTAGTAATAAGGTTTGCTAACTGATTAAACGAAAACCAGTCAGACTCAAAACACAGTCCTTCAATTTCGAGCAGGTCGTCAAGGTCGTCGAGTGTGGCTATTGTAATTGTATAATTTTGCGATGTCATTTCAATGGTGTTTTGCGTCAAGCGTCTTTACGAAATAATTTATTATTTTAAAGTATAGCTCATCGCCAAGAATGGCGTCTTCAATCTCGTGGTCGAGGCTTGGATTATCATTAATTTCGATGATGATAGCCCTTTCACCAATCATCTTAATATCTACGCCGTACAACCCTTTCCCGATAAGGGAAGTTGCCTTGAGCGCAATTTTCAGCACTTGCGGTGGCACCTTGTAAATAGGGATGGTTTCAACCAGCCCAACACGGTTTTTACCCTTGTGCGAATGGTTATAAATTTGCCAGTGCCCTTTAGCCATAAAGTATTTGCAGGCATAGAGAGGCTCGCCGTTGAGTATGCCTATGCGCCAGTCGAACTCGGTGGGGATAAACTCCTGCGCAAGCAGTATTGCCGATTTATCGAAAAGTATGGCAAAGGCTTGTTCCAAATCGGCAGGATTGGATATTTTTTGCATCCCGTGCGAAAACGAACCATCAGGTATTTTGAGGATAAACGGCGAGCCGAGTTGCTCTTCGATGCTGGCAAACGAGTTGTTGTTGGAGCGAAACACAAGCATAGAGCGTGGCGCAGCTATCCGTTCTTTCTCAAGCAGTTCGTTCAGATATACTTTGTTGGTGCAGCGGATAATCGAAACGGGATCGTCAATCACCACCAGCTCGTTTTGCTTCGCCTTTTGCGACAAATGGAAGGTAATATGGTTTAGCGACGTAGTGGCGCGGATAAACAGTGCATCGAACTCAATCAGTCGGGCAGCGTCGTCTTCAGTAATCAGTTCGGCATGAATATTATTTTTACGGGCGGCTTCCAAAAACTTCTGCAATGCTTTTTTGTCGCTTGGCGGCAACTTCTCTTCGGGGTCGTGATAAATAGCCAAACTGTATCGCAGCGACTTCTGCGCACGTGGATTGCGCCATACTTTTTTGTTAAAACTGTCCAATGCTTCGGCAAAATAACTCTGCTCAATGTCGTTCAAACTGTTCAGCCGGAGGTATTGTACCGTTTCAATCTGATTCCTTTGCCTTGTGTTGAACCCCACACGCAGCAGCGGGCACGGATAGTTGTCGAAAATAAAGCGGGCAATCTTTTCAAGCCCCTGTTCAACGCACGTTCCAAAGTAGATATTGATGTACCATATTTCGTCGCTAATGCAATTCTTCTGTATCCACTGGTAACACAGCTTCTGGAGGCTTGTGCTCATTCGGATGCCGGTTCCGGTTTCGAGCTTGTTAATAATATCAACACCCGGAACTACCTTGTGCCCACGTGCCTGCGCCAGCAGCGAACAGTAATAACCTTCGGAATTGTAACTGTAATCGTTACTTAAATTGATAACGGTTTTAATTTCATTGTGGGGCGACTTGTTTTGCAGATAGTCGGAAACCGACATAATGCTGCTTGTTTCGTAATATGATTTCCAGTCGTTTAAGTCGTCCAGCAAAAGCACAACACTGCTCATAGATAATATTTAAAATAGAGTGGCGAAATTATGCAATAAAGAAATAGGATGTACCCATAATCGCATTTTTTTTATGATGATGTTTCGAGTTACCAAGCTACGCCTGCTATAAACAAGGAGGGCATGCCCTGTTGTCAGTAAAAGCTGCATTTCGTTATACAGCGCAACCCCCGCTGCTTTCAATCAACCCTGCAAATTGCCTTGCCTGATACCTGCGCGAAAACTTTTCGATAGCTGCCCGGCAGGTTCTTTGATGCGTAAATCCGTTCTTTTGCCACTCGGTATATTGATCGGTAATAAACGTATTAACCTGTTCAACTGTCGATGCCGATATGCCCGAACAGGTAGCTTTAATAGTTTCTTCGAGGCACGATTCATCGTTACGAACACACAAAACAGGCTTTTCGACTGCAAGATATTCATAAACCTTTGTACCCATAATGCCTTTGGGCGATTGCTGTTCGGTTGTACGATTCGCCAGCAGCAGCAGTATTGAACTTTCGTTCAGAATATCGGGAACTTTTTCGTTTTCAACATCGCCAAAAACATCTATGTATTTTTCGAGACGGTATTTTTCAATCATCTTGTTAATAATTGTTTTCGACGACTGGTTGAGAAGATAAAACTGCACCCTGAACGTGTCGGGCGTTATCATGTTTTTGTTTGCCAAAAAAGCTACTGATTCAAAAAGTAACGAAGGATCTTTCACAGCTTCGCTTTCAATCCGTCCCACATAAGTTATTTTAAACATACGGCTTACAACAGGCTTAAAATAAAAAGCATCGCCGTCAAATCCATTATAAATCAAATGAGCATTAGCGTTGTATTTTTTCAACTCCTGCCGATGCCACTCCGATACGGTAGTTACCGTGCTGGCGCTGCGCAATATTTTATTTCGCCGGCTTTTGTATTTCTTTTGAAGCACCACGTCCACCGCCCTGTTTATCCAAGCCGATTTAAACATCACTTTGCTCGAATATTCGCGGTTAGGAAACTGTTCGTAAATATCGCGGCAATCAACAATGTACGGTATCCTGTGCGCTTTGCCCACCCACGACGCAGCCAGCGCAGGAAACGCCCGAAACGAAACACTCGCCAGTATAAACGATATATCGTTACTGCCAATAACCATCTCGGCTTCCTTTCTCAGTCGGCGGTTTTTGTAATCAAGCAGCAACTCGGCAAAAAACATCGTAACATACTTCAAACGACTGATTTTACCATTCTTTTTCCAGTAAAAGTTTATATACTTTATATTTTGAACTGTTGACAGATTGCTAAAAATGTTTTCGGGAACGTATTCGGTAACAATTATGGGATTCCATCCGTGTTCGGGCAAATATTTACACAGATAGCCCATTCGAGGATTGAACGCGGGTGGAAAGGCATCGCACAGTATCAGGATGTTTTTCAGTTTCTGCCCGTCCATTCTTCAATATTTTTTTGCGATACACCAAAACCGATATCCCAAATTATTCCTTTCTGGTTGCAATAGCGGCAAAAGGGCATTGGTTGGCAAATAAAATCAAGAATTTCGTCGATGCTGCTTACCGTGTGGATATCCAGACTGTCGCGATCGGTTATGTTCAGGTTTTTATTAAACGAAGCATTGAAATACTTAACGTAAGGGATTGTTGTGCAGGTATAAATTCTGCCATTATCGAGCGCAATACAGCGATTTGCCGAAGCACAGCGCAAAAAGCTGTCCATCCCGTTTTGTTTTCCCGATGTATCGAGTGGCATACATTGCATCGACTTTTCAATTTCGCGCGTATTACCATAAAAGCTGAACCGTACGTTTTTACTTTTTGCAAGCTGTTCGATGGCGGCATGATTTATTTTAACAGGGTAGCGCGTAACTACAATTTCGATATTGTTACGACGGCAACTCTCCCAAAATCCTTCTGTTTGTTGAGGCAGCAAAACGCCATTGGAAACAAGTTTGATGCTGGTATGCGGAAAATAGTTTCGCGCCATGTTCAAAAACTCAATCACATTGCTGTGCAACAGCGGTTCGCCTCCAAGTAATTGAATTTCGCGCACACAACTTGCGCTGAGTTCCGAAATTTGTTGCAAATCGCGTTCAACCACCTCCACGTTGGCAAAAACTTTGGGCGCAAGCGGCGAAAAATTATCGCATCCGCGACAGTTTAAATTGCAGTGGTCGGTAAGATGGATGTGCAGAATAGGGATATAGTTTTTTCTTCGCGAATTTTTGCGTGTCATCATTCGCCACAGCGGTTTAATCTGTCGGCGAAACAGAATAATGCGATACGGAATCAATCGTTTTATGCTCATGTAATATTATTATAAGCGTGCAAAGGAAATAACGGAGTGTTGGGCGATTTATTATAAATAAAAAAAACAAGCATCATACTGTTTGCAATTTTTAGAAGTACCCAATAAACAAAAGAAGTCCGAAACGTATATCTCGGACTTCTTTATTGCTAAACCCAAAAGTTATTTCTTTGAAACAGCCTTTTTTTTAGCGGTTGATTTTTGTTCTTTTTCGCAGCAGGCGCCTTTTTTTCCTTTATCGCAGCAAGCTTCTTTCTTGTTGCAGTGGATTTCCTTTGGTGCAGCAGCTTCAACTTTTTTGGCTTCGCTTTTCTTTGCTTTCTTCACAGCCTTTTTTTCTGTTTTAACAGGTTCTTGAGGCAGCGTGTTAGCAAATGATGGAGCTACTACCGCCAACGAAAACATAAACAAAAACGCCAATGCAAGTTTTTTCTTCATAATCGTTTAATTTATGGTTAATACTAAAACAAATTTGTACCTTGCAAATATAGTACCAAAAAAATGGAATATGCACAATAAATAGTGGTTTAACATGGTTTGTGCTTATTTTAAACTGCACAACGGTAATTAACTCTAAACAACTATTAGATGAGAGAGTTTAAATTAAGGATAAATAGAAATGTCGTCAGTAATTTTTTAGGGCTATTATACTCATTGTATATGTCTTTCACAAACAGACAAACATGATAAGGGAACCTCTAAAAATTCCAATTTCTTCGTTATGCTTCGGACGATAAAATGCTCATTTACGTTCATGTAAACTGCGCTTTTATCGCCT
>JAITVO010000239.1 GCA_031285765.1 Cytophagaceae bacterium
ATCATAGAAAAAGCATCTAACTTTTCTTCAAAGATACTAATTCCTAAGATTTTATACAAGAAAAATAGAATGTAAAATAATGATAATCAGTAGATTATTTATTTTTGTCATGTACTAAAATTAATGACACACAATATATATCAAAAACATTCGACAATCAGGACAATTTAATATCTTGGAATAATAAACGATTGTTATCAAATACATTTCATTTTAAGTTTGATTGCGATGTTATGATTGATTCGGATAAGCAGAACGACTTATGGTATTTAACCAGTTCTCCCGAAATATACTTTGTAGATTCTACAAATAAGTTTATGGAAAGCTGCATAATAAACGGCAACGTTACTGGGGGTTATAATAACGAGGGTACGGGTTTATATACCATATCATTAGAGGGGGCAACCACACGCAATATTAACTTTTAATTGTCTTATAATTCTTATTATGATAATCGGTTTTATGTTAATGTATTTAACGGTTTGGCATCTGGACTGATATAATAAACTATAAACCTGTTTTTTTGATATTGTGCCGGCACCCCTTTATTTGTCGGCAATACATGCCAGCACACAAAAAAATTACAAGGTTAATGTATGTATAAACACTTGCACACCCATTTAATACCCTCTACTTTTGTCCCTGTATGTGTGCTGTGCATAAATCATAATTCTATATTTTCAAAGTCAATCCCGCGCTCATTCATAAAATCGCCAAGCACAATAATGTTTTCGCTGATTTGAGCGTTGAATAACTGAACTTCATTCATAATAATTTGTTTTGTTTCGGTTTTGTTTCGGTTTAACTTCTGGTTATGTATCAGGATTTGCCTGTTGCTGTGGAGTGGACTGCGAAGCGGCTTCGGCTGCCTGCTGGAGTTTGTTTTTAGGCACTTGAACTTCCTCATAGTCTGTATCTTGCACGCTCACACCCTGTTCCTCTGCCGTGTACATGGCTCCAAGTTGCGTTGGGAACGCTTCGCGCATTGCCTGTACTATGGCAGTTTTGCGTATCATAGTCGATTTTTTGTCATTCCACAGGTTTTGCTTTTTGTCGTATTCCGAAATCGAAATACGAGACACATACGGGAACTTGCGGTCTTTTCGATGTACTTCCGCCCACCCGCCAAGCAATTTGTCATTCGGCAGAGTAAAACTGCCCTCCACGTCTATCATAGCACCCTCTCTTTCGATAATCAACCCTGCATTGAATCCGTCATATTCAATGCTTTGTTCGGCTCGCTTCATAAGCGCTTCTTTGCTTACAACCATTTGCGCCGTTGGGTTTGCACCATTGAATTTTACCAGATAGGCTTCGTTCAGGAACGGGTTTAGCTGGTTGTACTTGCATATCGAAATAAACTGCATCAACTCCTTATCCGTAACATCACCATTGCCTTTAGTTAAAAACTACCGAACAATGCTATACGACAGTGTTACATCCTGTCCGGCCGCCTGATACGTAATCCTTACTTTTTCCTCTTTTTTATCCTGCATAGCAGGAATGTTGCTTTGTGTTTCCATTTTTTGTCTGTTTTTTGTTATTTAACTTTTTATTACAGCCTGAAATTCCTCCAATCCTCGTGATCCTGTTTTGTTTTCATCCAGTGTATGCAGGGAGGTTCTTTTGGCATAGTGAGCGCTGCTATAAGCCCGAGCATCTCTTCAAATCCCAGCTGATCCGAGTACTTATCGCCCTGAATAACGTTGAAACAGCTGCGACCACATCGTTCAATAATGATTTTTTCCATTTCTGCTTCTGTTTTTAAATTCCATTTACTACAATTTCCCCCTCGTTGGACAGCTCAAGCGTCCCTTTCAGGGCAAAAGCCAGCCCTCTAAATTTCCAATTGAGCGATGCGTATTGCTCATACCAGAAATCTTTCTCTTGCCTCGCTTCATCCAGCGCGGCGGTTTTTTCTTTCAACTCTGCATTAGCACGCTCAAGGATGCTTTCGAGTTCTTTTACTTTCTCCGTTGTTTCCATTTTGTTTTAGTTTATGCTGCGTTTAAAAATTTATTGATGGCTGAATACCCATGTGTTCATTTTCGTGCATAGTCATTACCTCAAGTACTCCAATCAAACGCCTTACCTCCGACATTGGAAGCAAAACATGTTCTTCTATCTCAATATCTTCTATCACGCAATGACCTGAAACCGTAAAACATATTTCATCATTGCACGGAATGCCGTCAATATTCGGAGTTACTCTTTGAACAGACATTTGCATTTCAGACGCGGCTCTAAGTTTAGCAACCCTCATTGAATTTATTGTTTTCATGCTGCATTTTTTTTATGATACAGTTCAATAATAAACTTCTTACCTGCTTCAGTCCAGTACATGTGCTGGGTGGTAACTATTATCCCCAAACTGTTGGGATGCGGGTGCGGGCGGTGTACAGTATATCGTTCCGATATTCGGAATAAAGGAAATAACAATCGGTCTGTTTATACTGTACACCCCACTCGCAAAGTAATTTATTTAATTTTATGCTGCTTATTCCGAGTTCTGCGGCTATCATATTGACGGTTAAATACCCCTTGCTTTCGAGGCATTTGTCGTAGCATTCCACCTTCGGAGCTTGTTCCATAATGGTGCTGTTTGCCTGCTGCAACTGCATTTTACTTCTTTCAATGGTTGCCTGCGCAATTATCAGCGCACGAGCCATGATTGATTCTTCTGTGTCGTCAGAATGAGAAGCCATGTAACCGCCATGTTTGCGGATAGCGGGCAATACTTCATCGAATATCCACGATTCAAACTGGTCCGCTTGCGGAAGCTGTGAATTTACCACAAGGCGATAAATATCACTTTCAGGCACAACAAGCATTTCAACTATTTGCTCTGCTTGTCTTTTCTCTCCATTTGCATCAATGTAACTACCTGATTTACACACTATGCCCCGTTTTAGATCATGCTTACAATGTTGCGTAATAGCATTTTGTGGTTTTACGTAGCCCAATACTTTGGCTACATCGCTGCCTACAAAGTAGGTCTTACCTTCTATTTCGGCTACTCTTACTTCGCCGAACTTTTCGTTTTTGAATAATTGAATGTTGCTTTCCATGATTTAGTCCTCCGTAATTTGAGTAGAAAGAATAGAAATACACGCAGCGTGCGGGTCATTAGCCTGTACGTTGCGGCAGTAGTCGGCGAACTGCATTAGCAGCCAGTGCGCCAGAATAAAACGATAGCAGTGATTTTTAGCGTCCCTTTCAATATTGAACGCTTCGAGGGATACGGATGTCGCTCCGCTGGGCGTGCTTTGGGCACTACTATTTTTCGTGTCCGTTGCATTTTTAACTGACCTTCGCATTGTCTGATTAAAAACGTCATTAAATAAAAAAAGACTGTTGCTCCCTGACTTTGCGAAGGTCAATAGTGCTAAATAGCGACTACCAGAAGGGATACAACAGCCTATGCTGTGTTGACAAGTGGCAATAAAAAATGCCGCTATTAAAAACACTCTGAATGACCTTCGCATTGTCAATTCGAGTGCAAATATAGATACTTTCCTTTTCATCACAAAAACATATTGCGTTTTTAACATTATTTATTCTTGAAAAAAGCCTGCGGCGGCAGGCACGCCCTTTGTGTCTTTTAATTTGGAGCGCCGGTTCCTCTTTTTCTGTGCAGCTATACCAATTTCGTATAGCCTTGCTTTCCGGTAGCCATCACATGTCCGGCGCTCCTGTCGCTCAATTCCCCTTTCGGGCGCTCCAAAATTCCATGTGCAGCGGGGAGAATCGAACTCCCCCGAAACGTTTTCCGCGCCCCTTACCGATACAATTTATTATGGCTTTTGGTGGTTGTTTGATGTGTAAGGGTTCCTGCGGCTGCATTGTTATTTAATCATTACTAAATTCATCTCTATACTGCTTATCATTGTACCACTCATCGGCGGCGGCACATTCATTTTCATCACTTTCGGTGTCATCTGTTAAATAAACAGGGTTACGAGGGTCAAAATCAAACCAATCCATTATTCAATTATGTTTAATAATTCGTCCTGTAATGCGCTTTTATCAGCGCTTCGCCATTTACTCATCATCTTGTCAGCCTCATTAAAATTGCAAGTAATAAAGTCTTTAGGCTGTTTAAGCTGACATTCTGCGTTTTTGGACTCCAAAAATGAGGCTTCAACTGTTTGTAACTCATTAGCGTTCATAGCCACCCTCCCGTTTTTTTACTTTCCTCATCCATAAAATGCAGCTGCACTGCCATCAGCACCACCAGCACCAGAATTGCTACTATAATCAGGTTCACAATCCAGTCGGCATAATCCTGCCACGAAAGGCAGGTAAGCCATACGGCGGCAATGGATTCAACCAGCACGGCAATCAGCGTAACAATAGTCTTTGGTTTCATCCTATCAGTTTTATGAAGTTAAAAATGTCGCCAAAAAAGTTGTTTTTCAGTGCCCGTTCTGCTGCCAGTGCTGCCAGTGCTGCCAGCAGTTCGGTACGCGAGTAGCACACGTGCGAGTTTTTACTCACTCCGCGTCGTTGTCCTTTCACAATACCTTTATCCAGCATCTCTTTTACCCACGCTTCGCCAAACTCGGCGTATGCCTGTCGCTGGCTTATGTAGTCCGTTGCGGGCTTTTTGCGTGCTTCCATCTTTGCCAGCGCTATGGCTGCGATGTCCGACACGGTTTCCTTAATTACAAACAGTTCGTTAGTCATGGCATCGGCATTAAATAATGGTGCTGGCTATCCTTTTAGTAAGTCCACGAAAACGGTCGCAGGTTTCTACGGCGCTGTCGCGGCTCATGCGCAGCACCTCACACCTTGTTTCGGCAAGGTAGAATTTCAGCTTCCATGTTTCAATTTCGTTGAGAGTACGGGCGTGTGTGGTTTGCAGCTCCGCCAGCTGGCGAAGCGCCCTGTTGTAGCGCCCTTTTAAGTAGGAGTACTGCCCCTTTGTGTAAAGGGGGCTTTTGCCCGTTTCGTGAGCTAACGTTGCGTTTGATGCACCTTGTGCACTCGTGCAATTTTTCGCTGTCTTGGTCATGAACGAAAAATACTTAGCGTATATAAATGGAGAAAGGCTACCGTCCTCCATGTCGACCAAGACAATTACTGACCTTTCGGCGTAGTAACCATTGGAGTGGTAGCCTATATTGTAATCAGCGTAAACCGCTGTACATGTGGCAATAAAAAATACCACACTCACAAAGGTCAAAAAAATTGTCTTGGTCTTAGACACCGCAAAAGTACATCTAATATTTGAAACTGCAAACTTTTTCATGATTATTTTTTGAAATAATTTTTTTCTACCTTTGTCGCCTCACTAAAAATTTATCATTATGGATGCCGTAGTTATAAAGCCCCAAAACAATTCAGACATACAGTTTCTGCTCGATTTTGCCAAACGCATCGGAGCTTCTGCAAAAGCCGTTGACACAGAAGATATGGAGGATGCCGCTCTTTTGACGTTGGTGGAAGAAGGATTGAAAACACCAAGTGTTAGCCGTGAAGAAGTAATGAAAGCATTGCATCGATGAAAACCGATTTTAAAGCATCGTTTTTGCGCCACATTAAAAAAATAAGAAATGAGCATTTGCTTGCAAAAATCAGCGAAGCCATTCTTAATGTTGAAAACGCAGTCTGTTTGCAGGATATACCCGAACTGAAAAAGATGAAAGGGGACAGAAAGGGTATTTTTTATCGAATCAAAGTGGATGATTACCGGATAGGCATAACCATTGAAGGCAAGTTGGCAACTTTCGTCGTCTGCATGCCTCGAAAGGACATCTACAAGTTTTTTCCTTGACTTTTTCATGAGAATAATGTGTTAAAAAATAAAAATGGTTAGTTTGGCAGCATTTTGTTCTTGTTTGGAAACTCGTTTTTTAAAGGAGTAAAGGCTTCATATCTCGGATACAGCGACAACTGCATAAAGTCTTCACTGTCTATCGCTCTTTGCTCCTTTTTTATGGCGTCGTGCCGTTTCATGAGTGCTGTTATCTGCGAATTTACATCCCGAAGCTCTCTGGAAAGCAGGTATCGGCGTTTTATGTTTTCTTCCACAGCCGAAATGCGCAGGGTGTCGTTATTGCGCAAAATGGCATCCATGCTGTTAAAAGCTTCAATAAAATCCAATTTGAACTGCAATGCCTTTTCTCCGCTAAAACTCATCACAAGCAGCGAAAATCCGTCGCGGTTCATTACGAACATCGGTTGTTGCTTATTTTGTTCGTTCAAATATGTTGTTTCTACGAACATTGAGAGGACTGCGCAATTTTGCGCAGTCAGATTTCGGATTGATTTAAGAACATCCCTGTGCTCCTTTTCAAACTTTTCGGCTACAAGCAGGCTCGTTGTTACCGCCTGTCCTGTTTCATTTCTTTTTACCAAGGTTTCCATGATATTTATTTGTTTAATTTTACTGCTTCTACGCTATAAAGTATTGACGCGCCTGTTTGCCCTTGGCACACTGGCTCATCATGCACAATTCTTTTGAGAAATTGACGCTAATAGCATAGTCGTCCATAGCCCTGTTGTTTCCCCCATTATGGGGGATTCTCTGATAATCAAAACCATCGGTTGCATACTCGTTGTTTACGATGTTTCGCGCACTCCATTCCTTGAAATGCCTGCATTCTTTGTCGTTTGTCAAAAACGAATATAGTTCTCTTGCACTGACGACGCTAACGCCGTTCCTTTCCTGAATTTTAATTAACTCTTTCATCTCTATTTGATTATTCCTTCATTCAATTTCTCAATAATCGCTCTTTCTCTGTCTGACAGTTCCCAAATAATTGCTTCTGCTTCTGCTTTACGCTTTATTGCAACATTCGACATTAGGAATCCATTTCCAAATAATGACTTGTTATGTTTTTTTTGGCAGTCAAGCTGCGATATGTGCGCAACCTCCGATTTGTGGAACGTTATCGAAATTCCCTTAATAACGAGTTTATGCAGATTGGAAACAGTTAGCACATTTTCAGGATATACATATTTCGGCAGCGGATCAGCTTTCTTTGAAAGCTTTATGTACATTAAATCTTTGTAAAGTTCAGCTTCTCCAATCACGGCAATGTCGCCAAACAAGTTAGGGCGTGTTAACACATAATTATCTATCTTTGCATCCAAAATGACGAAATGACTTTGACGAAAGATCAATACGATACGATTGCTAAATATTTTCCAATCCAGCGCGGGAACGTAAAT
>JAITVO010000008.1 GCA_031285765.1 Cytophagaceae bacterium
TATCTTCGGAAAATAACGATGGAATGTTTTATACTCAACCAAAATTGATTTGCGAACAAAATCAACAATGGGGCATGCCCCATTGCCGGTGCAGGGCGCAACCACCCGCTACGGGGACATGAGAAAGCAGTTTGCCGGCGAAAAGGAAACCGCAAAACGAGGAGTAATGCACCTCATCTTGATTTTGCCTGAACATCCCGTCCATTTTCCGAAGAAGTTTATTATTGTATGGCTTTATTTATCATTAATCGTAATTCCTTCTTTTGCGGCAATCATTTTAAAGGTATCCCACTGCGCTCTTACGCAGCGTGCATCGCTAACCGAAGGACGGATGTTCTCGAGCCGTTCATTGATGATTCTTGCTTTGGTATTGTCTTGCAGCTGAAGGTCGAGAATATCTAATATTTCTTTTCGCAATTCATCATTTTCAATGGGAAAGGCTGTTTCAATCCGGCGGTTGAGGTTTCGGTTGAGCCAGTCG
This sequence comes from Cytophagaceae bacterium, assembly GCA_031285765.1. Taxonomy (GTDB): domain Bacteria; phylum Bacteroidota; class Bacteroidia; order Bacteroidales; family Marinilabiliaceae; genus WRMI01. Next base: position 482 of record JAITVO010000008.1, read on the forward strand.
GTGGAAGTGAGATACAACTCCTTTCTTTCGTTGCCAAATACCCATATTCGCGCGTGTTCCAAAAAACTGTCGACAATACGAATCAGCCGAATGTTACGGCTGAAAGGCTGATTGGGCACCAGCGTGCATATACTCCTTATAATCATGTCGATTTTGACACCTGCCTTACTTGCTTCGTAAAGTTTGTTGATAAGAATTTTGTTTTGAATACCGTTCATCTTTAACAGAATATATCCTTTGCCTCCGTTGCGGGCTATTTCTATTTCACGGTCAATTCGTTTCACAACCTCGTGCTTTAAATTGAACTGTGTTACAAGAATTTTATTGAAAGATGGAGTAACAGTCTGGTCTTCCAAGTAATTGAACAGCTGTTCGAGGTCGGTTATCAGCTCCTTGTTACAGGTAAAAAAACCATGGTCGGCATAAGTACGGGCTGTTTTTTCGTTAAAGTTTCCTGTGCTCAAGTAGGCAAACGAAATTTTTCGATGTTCGCCTGTTTTACGAATTATCAGAGCCATTTTTGCGTGTACCTTTAAACCCGGAATGCTGTAAATAATGCGTACACCGGCATTTTCCATCAGTCGCCCAAGATTAAGGTTGTTCTCTTCGTCGAAACGCGCTTTTACTTCAACAAAAACTGTTACTTTTTTTCCGTTTCGGGCTGCATTGATAAGTGTATTCACCACTGCCGAATTGGTAGCAACGCGGTATTGTGTAACTTTTATTTCATCCACTTTGGGGTCGATGGATGCTTCGTTCAAAAACCGCAACACATAGTCGAACGAGTGGTAGGGATAATGCAGCAGCCTGTCGTGTTCCCTGATTGCGGCAAACATGGAGCCAAACCGTTCCAATTCGGCAGGATGCACGGGCGGATGATGGTTTAACTGCAAGCGGGGCGCAAAAGGATTGGGTAAATCGGCAAAATCCTGAATATTCAAATAAGGATTGCTTGCCAGCATATCTTCTTTATAAAGCCCAAATGCGCCTTTGAGAACATTCAAAAAGTCGGCGGGAATTTCGCGGTCGAAAAGAAAGAGCGCCGGTTCACCACTTTTCCGCAATCCCAGATTGCGCCGCACTTTTTCAACAAGATTGCCGCTGTATTCGTCTGCTATTCCCAAATCGGCGTCGCGCAGCATATTAATGTTGTAACACGACTCAATGTCGTAACCCGGAAACAGTTCGCGCAGGTTGGAACGAACCACATCATCCAAAAAAAGATAGTGAAATTTGTTGTCAATGTCCGGAAGCCTTACAAAACGCGGAAGTTCATCGGCAGGAATCTGTACCACAGCATAACGCGCTCTTCGTTTATTTTTCTTTTTCGATTCGTTGTTGTTCTTCTTCTTTTTACGATACATCCGTATAGCAAGGTATATCTGATTGTCGCGCAGCAAAAAGCGAGCGCCTTTGGTTAACAGTACGGGTTGAAGATGAGGCGAAACCTTTTCGTAAAAATAATCGCGGATAAAGTTTCGATGTTCGGGATGTACAGGCAATTCGCCCTGATAAAGAATCAGCCCCTCGTCGTTTAATCCTTTCAGAACTTCATCGCGCAATATCCGTTCAAATTCGTGCAGCTGCCTGTTAACTGTTTTGTTGATAACATGAACTACTTTGCCCGAAGTAACGCCCGAAAGCCCTTCGAGTTCGTCTTGGTCAGTATTGTATTTGTATTCGGCAACACGAACTTTATAAAATTCGTCGAGATTAGAAGAGTAAATTGCCAAAAACTTCAACCGCTCGTACAACGGGAGCGTTTTGTCATTAGCCTCTTCCAATAATCTGTAATTGAAAGACAGCCAACTGATATCACGATTAAAATATTTGTGCGGCTTCATTTTATTCTGTTCTAATTTTATTGAAAAATAGCGCTCCCAACGATTGCCAAAGAAGAGAAAATTTATCGAATAAAACAATCAGTTTTATTATGAAAAAATAGATATTTAACTCATGTTACACATTGGCTTGAATTGAAAATTGGCGGAGCCAGAGTTATACTCAAACAAAAATGGTTTGCAAATAACAGAGGCTTCATGTACCGGTTCAACTGCTATCCAGCACCGGCAATGGGGCATGCCCCATTGTTACTTCTGTTCGCAAATCAATTCTGTTTGAGTATAAGCCTTTTTAAGGCTGCCCACGATAATTACTGCGTAACATGGGTTGCTGGTTTTAGCGTT
>JAITVO010000058.1 GCA_031285765.1 Cytophagaceae bacterium
ACAGAATTGATTTGCGAATAAAAGCAACAAGGGGATTAATCCCCTTGTCAATAAATAAAACTGAACAGTTAAAAACAGGAATCCTCTGTTATTTGCAAACCATTTTTGTTTGAGTATAAAATAAACTTCCAAAAAGAAAAATCGGTAGTTGATAAAATTACCGCAGGTTTAGGATGGGATGTAAACAATGGGGCATCTCCACATCAGTTTGAATGTGGTGCTTCTGTTTTTATTTTGGGTGAAAACGGAAAACTGCTGTCGGACGACTATTTTGTGTTTTACAACAACAAACCAAGCCCTGACGGAGCAGTGGTTCATCAGGGCAACAATCGCACAGGCGAAAGAGAAGGCGATGATGAAACTGTCAATATCATGCTGTCGAAATTGAATCCACAGGCAACGCAGATTGTTTTTGCTATCACAATTGACCATACAGAAGAACGCAGGCAGGATTTTGGCATGATTCAAAATTCATTTGCACGAATATACAATGCTGCAACAGGCGAAGCGCTTTGTCGATACATTTTGGAAGAAAAATTTCAGGATTCCAATGCTTTAATTATCGGCAGATTTTACAAAAGCGAAGAACAATTGATTTTTGAGGCATACGGTTTAGCCTGTAACGATGGTTTTGGGCGGTTTATTAGCTCATGTTACGCAGTATGACATTTTTGATAATAAAAATCATCATTGGGCTTTTTATACTCAAACAGAATTGATTTGCGAATAAAAGCAACAAGGGGATTAATCCCCTTGTCAATAAATAAAACTGAACAGTTAAAACTGGAATCCGCTGTTATTTGCAAACCATTTTTGTTTGAGTATATATGGATGTTTTTGCCGCGTTTAATTTACGGTAAACGAAAAGATAAAAATAACATGTCGCATTTTTTTGCTAATATTGCACGCAAAATAGTCGGTATTGCGCTGATTATTTTTGCCGTTATCAATTTGATACAAACACTTTTTTATTTTGAAAGTAATGAGAGTAATAAAAAAACATTTGGTTTGAAGCAGTCCGAATTTTTATGCGAACATTGCACAACGAACTGTTTATGGCAGACGCCACTTAAACTTAAATGCTCCAGGAATTTCAAATTCCGGCACTATTTATGACCGGAACACTGGGAAGACACGGAGTTTTTTGCTCTGCTCACACCGCAATTCCTCTACTTGCGTAACATCAAATATTAGTTAATATAAAAAATAGATAGACATGGCTGAAAACAACACCGATAAACTTGAGAAATCGGCATTACACGAGTTGAAAAAATCCATTTTTGCCAATGGATTCATCTCCGAAGCCGAAGTAAAACATCTTCGCGATCTTTTGCTGGCGGGCAACTTCGACAAAGAGAAAGCGGAATTTATGTTTGAGCTGAAAAATTCTGTCAGCCGAAAGAAGATGCACAAAAGCCTTGAAGAACTCTTTGTGGAAACGATTACGAACTTTTTGCTTGACGATGACGAAACGCCCGGCGAAATAGACGAAAGCGAGGCAAGATGGCTGCGCGCAAAAATACAGTCCAAAGGCTATACGGACGATATAGACAAAAAATTGCTGGTTAATTTGCGGAAAAAATCCATCAATTTCCCGCAAATACTAAACTATAAGCCCGAAACGGTGAAAACCTTCGAGGGATTTCTGTTCGGCTTGCGCTTTGTTACCTTTTTTGCCGTTTTGGGCTCAATGATTGCTTCCATCATCCTTTTTATCACAAGCTCGATGCAGGTGTACCGGGGCGTTGCCGAATTTTTCGACCATTTTGGGGCAGCGGAGGACGGAAACATCGAACATTTGGTAGCCACGTTTGTCTCTTCGATTGACGGCTATCTGTTTGCAACGGTGCTGATTATTTTCAGTATGGGCATTTATGAATTGTTTATCAATAAAATTGACCCCGTAAACAAAGTCCTCGATTCGCGCCCAAGCTGGCTGCAGGTAAACAGTATCGACGACCTTAAATCGTCGCTCGGAAAAGTGATTTTAATGATTTTAATTGTATCGTTTTTCGAGCATTCGTTGAACATTCATTACACAACGGTCAGCGACTTGCTTTTCCTTGGGATTGGTATTTTGCTGATTTCCGCAGCGCTGTATTTAACGCATATCGGCGGCGGAGACAAGCATAAAAACAATCACAAACACTAAGCAACCAAATTATATATCATAATAAAGAGCAATATGCAGCAAAATCATCATCACACAGGCTTAACCGACGCACAAGTACTCGAAAGCCGCAAGAAGCACGGAGAAAATATATTAACACCGCCTGCAAAAGAGCCGTTGTGGAAACAGTTTATAGAAAAGTTTACCGACCCGATTATCATTATTCTTTTAATCGCGCTGGCATTGTCGGTAGGAGTTGCGTGCTACGAATATTTTTCGGGACACGCCGCTGCAAGCATTTTTCTTGAACCTGCGGGCATTATGGTTGCCATTGTGCTTGCCACTGTGGTCGGATTTCTGTTTGAATTGAGCGCAAATAAAAAATTCGACATTCTGAACAAAGTCAACGACGACACTTTGGTAAAGGTGATTCGCAACGAAAACATTTGCCAGATTACCAAAAAAGAAGTGGTGGTTGGCGATATTATGCTGCTCGAAACAGGCGAAGAAGTTCCTGCCGATGGCGAACTGCTCGAAGCCGTTTCGCTGCAAATTAACGAATCGACGCTTACGGGTGAGCCGGTTATCAAAAAAACGATTAATCCTGCCGATTTCGACAAAGAGGCCACCTATCCGTCGAATCACGCCTTGAAAGGCACTACAGTAGCCGACGGGCACGGCATGATGCAGGTACTGAAAGTGGGCGACGCCACTGAATACGGCAAAGTATATGAAGGCGCACAAATCGACAGCAGCGTGGAAACGCCGCTCAACCAGCAGTTGGATAAGCTGGCTGATTTAATTACCAAAGCAAGTTATGTGATTGCAAGTTTGATTATTGCTGGTCGCCTCATCGGTTATTTTGTTGAGGCGGGCGGCTTGCAGGTTGCCGATTGGGTACAGTTTGGCGGTTATGTACTCAATACCGTAATGATTGCCGTAACGTTGATTGTAGTTGCCGTTCCCGAAGGATTGCCAATGGCTATTACATTGAGTTTGGCATTGAGCATGAAACGGATGCTTTCGACCAACAACCTTGTTCGCAAAATGCACGCCTGCGAAACGATGGGTGCGGCAACTGTAATTTGTACCGACAAAACAGGTACGCTTACACAAAACCAGATGAAAGTGTGGAACTGTGATTTTTATGATTTAAATGATTACCCTGACAATAAAAATCAAACAAATCACAGTTCAGATATTATTTACGAAGGCATTGCTGTCAATTCAACGGCGTATCTCGATTATTCGGATAAATCCAAAATCCGAGCGTTGGGCAATCCTACCGAAGGGGCATTACTGCTTTGGTTGCACGATAAGGAAATCAACTACCTGCCTTTGCGTGAAAATGCGGAAGTGGTTGAACAGCTCACGTTCTCAACCGAACGCAAATACATGGCAACAATTGTACGGTCGCCGTTGTTGGGAAAAAAAGTACTGTATGTAAAAGGTGCTCCCGAAATTGTATTGGAATTAAGTAAAAATATTCCTGCAAAAAAAGAGGATATTCACGCGCAGCTGTTCAATTATCAGAATAAAGCTATGCGCACATTGGGATTTGCCTTTCAAATAATTGAAGATGGCGACAAGACTTTGTATATTCACGAAGGTAAGTTGCAAAATACCAATCTTTCGTTTGTGGGAATTGTTGCCATATCCGACCCCATTCGTGTCGAAGTGCCCGATGCAGTCAAAACCTGTCTCAACGCAGGTATTGGTGTGAAAATAGTTACCGGCGACACACCCGGAACGGCAAAAGAAATCGGTCGTCAAATCGGCTTGTGGCAAGACGACGAACCCGAAATACATCATTTAACAGGAACCGAATTTGCCGCAATGGACGATAAAACATTGCTGGAGCGCATCCTCAACTTGAAAATTCTCTCCCGCGCCCGCCCGATGGACAAGCAGCGGCTGGTGCAGCTTTTGCAAAGCAAAAATCAGGTAGTTGCCGTAACGGGCGACGGCACCAACGATGCGCCCGCATTGAACGCCGCACAGGTTGGCCTTTCGATGGGCGACGGTACTTCGGTAGCCAAAGAAGCCAGTGATATTACCATTCTCGACAACTCGTTCAGCAGCATTTCGCGTGCGGTTTTGTGGGGACGCTCGTTGTATCAAAACATTCAACGTTTCATTCTGTTCCAGCTAACCATCAACGTTGTAGCCTGTTTAATTGTGCTGATTGGTGCATTTCTCGGCACGGAATCACCGCTCACAGTTACGCAAATGCTTTGGGTAAACCTCATCATGGATACTTTTGCAGCCTTAGCGCTGGCGTCGCTTCCGCCCAACAAAAAGGTGATGAACGATAAACCGCGCAAAACCACCGACCATATCATCAATCGAGGAATGGCAAAAAATATTCTTGGTGCAGGCGTTTTCTTTGTTGTGCTGCTTTTTGGAGTATTGCAGTATTTTAAACACGCTGATATTAGTTCGCTTCGGCAATTCAACCTTGTTGATTTTGGCAGCAGTTTCTTCAATTTCAGCAAAGGCAACGGGCTTTCGCCTTACGAACTTTCGCTGTTCTTTTCGATATTCGTATTGCTGCAATTTTGGAACATGTTTAATGCCAAAGCATTTATGAGTAACAAATCTGCTTTTGCGGTGTTGAACCAATGCAAGGGCTTTCTTGCCGTAGCATTTGTCATTCTCATCGGTCAATGGCTAATTGTAACCATTGGCGGTGAAATGTTTAACGTAGTTCCGCTAAAGTTTGCCGACTGGGGAATTATTATCGGAGGTAGTTCACTGGTGTTGTGGATAGGTGAAGCGCGGAGGATGTTCTAAGTAATGAACTCATGTTACGCAGTGGCTTTTATTATCACATCATAAAGCGTTTCTCCATGTCTAACCCCGATATTTATATGGGGAGAACAAACGAAACAAATGCAAGCATTATAGCCATTTTCCAACGTAGAGCAACTTCTGACGGAGTTTGGGATGGTAAGTAGGGGCAATGTCCAGCTCCTACTTACCATCCCTCTGACAAATTAAGGGAAACTCTAAAAACTCAAAGTTTGAGGCTTGCGAGGCGATAAAAGCGCAGTTTACATGAACGTAAATGAGCATTTTATCGTCCGAAGCATAACAAAGAAATTGGAGTTTTTAGAGGTTCCCTAAATAACTGGAAGAATACATTTTGAAAGAAAATAATTATGTTCTACATATACAAAAAAATGGATTGGTCTGCCCTGCATTTTCATTTCCAAAACAGAACTCGAAAATCGAATTGTTGATTATCTGTTGTTTTCGGGCAAATCAAAACCTGCTACTTTTGCCGAATTTCGAAAAATGATTTTGAAGATAGAAAAAAATATATTGCAAATAAACAGCTTTATAGAAGCGTCAAGCAGGATATTCAAAAAATAAATTTCCACAATATAATAAATAGTTATGAACCTGCTAATTAACATAAAAAAATTGCACTAAAAATAAATAACAATGAAAAAATACACCAAAATTGTAGCAACTGTTTCCGACCAGAGATGTGAAACAGCTTTTATTCACGACCTTTACAAGGCGGGAATGAATGTGGTGCGCTTAAATACGGCGCACATGGATTTCGAGGGCATGAGCCTTGTCATTAACAATGTGCGCGAGGTTTCGCCAAAAATTGCAATTCTTATTGATACCAAAGGTCCCGAAATAAGGACCACAAAGTGTGTTGGCAATATTTCGCTCAAAGCCGGCGATACGGTGCGCATCATTGGCAATCCGTCGATGGAAACCACTGCCGAGTGCATCCATGTTTCGTACATCAGCATTGTGGACGATATTGCAGTTGGCAGTCATATTTTGATTGACGACGGCGAAATTGACATGGTTGTTGTTGATTCCGATGGCGATAGTTTGATTTGTAATATTTTGAACGATGGCATACTTAGCAGTCGCAAAAGCGTAAACGTGCCGGGAGTTCGGATTAACTTGCCGTCGCTCACTGCGCGTGACATCGACAACATCAAGTTTGCCATCGACAACGACATCGACTTTATTGCCCATTCATTTGTGCGAAATGCCGAAGATGTACTGGCAATACAGAAAATATTGGACGAACACGACAGCCCCGTAAAAATTATTGCCAAAATAGAAAATCAGGAAGGCGTTAACAACATCGACGAAATTCTGGAACATGTTTATGGCGTGATGATTGCGCGTGGCGATTTGGGAATCGAAATTCCGCAGGAAAAAATTCCTTTAATCCAGCGCCAGCTTATTCGTAAATGTGTTGAAGCTAAAAAGCCCGTTATTGTGGCAACACAAATGCTTCATTCGATGATACACAATCCGCGTCCCACACGTGCCGAAGTTACCGATGTTGCCAACGCCATTTATTACCGCACCGACGCCTTGATGCTGAGCGGCGAAACGGCTTACGGCACATATCCGGTCGAATCGGTTAAAACGATGGCTAAAATTGCAAAGGAAGTGGAACTTGCCAAAGATTCGCGCAACGATATTCCTGTTGATTTAATAAAACACGATATTACAGCCTATTTGGCTGATACTGCCGTAAAAGCCGCGAAAGAAATTTCGATTAAAGCGGTGCTTACCGACAGTTTGTCGGGCAAAACGGCGCGTTATTTGGCTGCTTTCAGAGGAACGATTCCCATTTTCGCCCTGTGTTACAACAAAAGAGTTGGGCGTGAGCTGGCTTTGTCGTATGGTGTATTTCCGCGTTTTACCGAAGCCGGCGGTTCAAAAAGCGAGATTATGCACAAAACCATCGAAAAACTGAAAAAGAAAGGAATTTTGAAGGACAGTAACCTGATTGCCTATCTGGGAGGAAGTTTTGGCATAGGTGCTGGCACAACCTATTTGGAGATAATCACCGTTGAAGATTTTTTAAATAAAATCGACCGATACAACGATTAATCACTGTTTATTAAAATGCTTGTAGTAAGTTATTTATTGAATAACAACTTTCGTCAAAACAAAAAAAACATTAAATCGAATCATTTTTTTTGCATCAGGTATTGTAGATATAAAAATAAGCTGTACTTTTGCACCGCGTTTGAAAGGAAAACGTAACTGAAAAAACGGTGCGGTAGTTCAGTTGGTTAGAATACCGGCCTGTCACGCCGGGGGTCGCGG
>JAITVO010000238.1 GCA_031285765.1 Cytophagaceae bacterium
GTATCCATGTTACACAACCGCGTATCCATGTTACATAACCGCGTATCCATGTTACATAACCGCGTATCCATGTTACATAACCGCGTATCCATGTTACACAACCGCGTATCCATGTTACATAACCACGTATCCATGTTACATAACCACGTATCCATGTTACACAACCGCGTATCCATGTTACATAACCGCGTATCCATGTTACATAACCGCTGCTCTGTAATCCCCCGATATCATTGTTGCGTAACATCAGGTATTAATTTGTTTTATGAGTCGCAGGTGTGCATAGCTGCATCAATAACAAATTTATTTTGTCATCCTATGCACAAAGTGAGTGCAATAACGAATTTATGTCAAATTTTTGCGTTGGCGGTTAATGTAATGACGCAATTATATCGCATTTTGACTGACAATTACATAATACAAAGACATTTTGAAACGCTGAGTTTGCAGATAAGTAACTGATTAAAGTTTTTGGTATATTTTACATTATACTGCTATACTGACTTATGCTGCACATTACATACTTTTTGGCAGCCTTGTAAAGGCTAAACAAATTCAACGTTCCGTGTTAAGGTTTAATGTTGAACCCGAAATTTTTAACTTTGAACAGTACACAGCCTTGAAAAGGCTTAATTTACATAACAGCAGGCTATCGAAGCGTAGCCTGCAAAATATGCGTGTAAACTACACTGCCCGTAATGGCAGAATAAAACCGAAAACGAATGTTTTGCTATTATGGGCTGTGAAATCTGTGTACAGAATATCTGCAGGCAGCGCTTCGCTTGCCTGTGGTTACAAAAATCAAGTTTTTTTTTAGCCAATATGCAACATCAATTATTAAGAAAAAAATACGACAGTAAATCTTTTGTATTACTTAGCTCAAATTCCGAAAAGTTTTGCTTTCTCTGATGCTGGAACATATCTATTCGGTTGTTTCGCCCATATCCGCCCATGCTCCAAAAGAGGTGTCAATTTCGGGCATATTCTTTTCCGCGCCTGATGTTAAAACTTGGCAGACAGGAAATATCAATATCTCCAATTCGGCTCCTATATATTTGTCGGGTATCGAAAAACTGATGCAGTTGCTGTGTGTTGTATAAACTGTTCGTAATATCTTTGACAGATTTAAAAATATCAGCTGTAAAGATAAGAACATTTTTTGATTGGAAATTGTAGAGATGCGATGAATTGCATCTCTACGTGTTTCCCAATCGTAAATAACTCTATTCTGCCGACAATTTGAAGTTGACAGGCACGGTATAACTAACATTTACCGCTATGCCTCGCTGTATGCCGGGCTTCCAGTCGGGCATCGCACTTACTACACGCAATGCTTCGGCGTCGAGAAGCGTGTCTATGCCCCTCACAACTTTAGGCTCAACAATTTTTCCTTCGGAGTTGATGGTAAACTGTACATACACCCTTCCTTCAATGCCTTTTTCTTTAGCAGCAGCGGGATACTTAATCTCATCTTTAAGATATTTTATCAATCCCATCTGCCCGCCTTGAAATTCGGGCATTTCTTCAACTATAACAAACGCCGTTTCGTCAGCAAGCGATTTTTCTTTTTGATTATTGCCCGCAACGGCTGTGTTGTCGCCATTAGCAATCATTTGTTCGCCTGTAATTATATCTCCGTTTTCGTCCAGAACAGGCTGGGCGCAGGCAAAAAATATAATTGCGGCTACTGGAACTACAAGTAACACCTTGAGGTGTCGTGCAAAAGGAACATACGAATCTTTCATTTTGGTCATCATGTCAAATCTTTTTTTGTTTAGTGAATAATTTATTGAATGTCCGAGCAGCACTGCTTTTCCGCCCAAAAGATGGTTAAGAAGCACTGCCTTGTAAACCGAAATGCTTTCGGTTTGCCTGAGCGCCGAACGGTCGGCAAGATATTCGTGATTCTGACGCACAAAGCGCCCGTACAGCCACGCCAACGGATTGAACCACTGCATGGCTTTCAAACATTCGTAAAGAACAATGTCCAACCAGTGATGCTGTGCAATGTGCACTTTTTCGTGCGCGATTATCTCTTTGATGTCGGCAGCCATTGCACTGCGATTGACAAATACATAAGAGAAAAACGTGAACGGTGAAGCTGGCATATCTGTCCATATCACTGTGGTGGAATACATCCGTTCTGTTTTGGATGTTAGAATAATGCGAATCACTTTCACAGATTGAACTGCAAGACGTGCAAAAACCGTTGCAACACCCGCCACTAACACTATCAGCAGCAGCGAATGCAACGCTGCAACGCTTCTTTCTTCTGCAATAACTGCGCTTTGCTCTATCTGCCCTATGCTTATGCCTCCAGCGCTTTGTGGCGCTGACGCCGTGTAGCTGAATGTGATGAGCGGAAAGAGCAGTGATGCGGCAAGCCCCGCCAAAAGAAAGATGCGGTTGAGCGTAAAGTAGCGTTCGTTGCGCAGAAAAACAAAATAGACGCCTGCAAATGCCGACAGCCACAGCGCTGATTTCAGCAAATAATCAAAAAACGGTTCCATACTTCTACAATTTTTGTTAATGATAAAATACTTTGTCGGCACCGAGTCTATTGTTTCGGCGTTTGGTTCTGTGCCAGCTCGCGCCGCGTTTCGTCGAGCAGTTCATCGAGTTCGTTTATCGTCAAATCCTTCTCGCGTGCAAAAAAAGAAGCCATTGCTGGAAACGAATCGTTGAAATACTTTTTCATCAGACCAAACAGTTGATTTTTCGAGTACTCGTTCTTTTGCACGGCAGGAAAGTAAACGTGTACATTACCGTACGCTTTATGTTCCACGTATCCTTTCTTTTCAAGAATACGAATAACCGTTGAAATTGTGTTACGAGCGGGCTTGGGGTCGGCAAATCTGTCGCGAACATCTTTTACCAAACCTTCGCCCATGTCCCACAAAATGTGCATCACCTGTTCTTCTGCTTTCGTCAGCTGCATGTTGATTTTTTTATTTGTCAATTCGGCGGCAAATTTATGACTAAAAAAATAGTTGCGCAAGAGATGTGGAAAAATTTTGACTAAAAAAATAGTTAAAGATTATTATGTGGTGGAAAAGAGGATTTATATTGTCGATTTTGCCATTGTAGAGGCGTTGCGTACAACGCCTCTACAATGGCAAAACATTTCTCTCATATCTGACAAGGGTGCATACTCCCTTGCGGCAAACCAAAAACGGCTGTCCAATTATTGACAGCCGTTTTTTTTGCGTGCAGAGATGGATAATTATCCGTCTTCTACGGTATTGCGCCACTGCGGTGTTGCATCATTGTGTGCGGATAACCCTAACTGGGATTAAAACCCTGTTAGAGCTTGTGCACATGGCGCAATAATCGCCTCCTTACAACATATCTTATTTACTTAAATACACTTTTGTTACTGCAACTTTACCATCGTTGTCAATCAATTTTACTGCATAAATTCCGTTTGAGCTGTTTACGGGGATGATGGCGGAACCGGAGGCTTTGCCGCTGTAAACTACTCTGCCAATGATGTCGGTTATCTGTACAGATTTCAAGAAAACGCCTGCTGGATTAACGATGTGAACATTGTTCCGGTTGCCATAAACGGTTACGTTTGCAATGCTGTTGCCATTAATGCCACTACTTTCGATTGTAAATATAATGGATTCAGCCGGCGTGCCGCCCGATGTATAGACAGCTTTTACGCCGGCTGTGTGTTCGCCATCGGCAAGATTGGTAAACTTATATTCGGTATCCATTATGCCGGTTGCTACCTGCTCATCATCTAAATAAATTGTGTAACCGCTGAATGATTTTGCATTGCTTCCGTTTTTATCCGGTACGCCAAGGAAGATGTCATCAACCATAAACAACCACGCATTGTTGGACACGCAAACGATTGACACAAATACTTCCTGTCCGGCGTACATGCTAAGGTCGTAAGTGTATTCAGTCCATGTATCTGGAACGTTTACATAATCGCCTTCTGAAATAAACGTGAATTGTTCGGGGCTGGCAAGGGTTGTGGATACGCCCACTTTGAAACGTTCGATAAACTGTCCCGACAGTGATTTTGCATAAAACTTCAGTATGCTTCCTTCAACTACAAAGTGTTTGGGGAGAATGAGCCAGTCGTCGCTTTCCACTGCTTCGGCAAAAGAACCAATAAACTGATTGCCGCTGTGTGCTGCTATTGCAGGATTACCATTTGGCGGCGTGGTTTGGTTGGGGTCGAATACGATAAACGAGCCTGCTTCGCCGCTGTGCGGGAAATCGTACTTGCCCCCAGTGATTATATCCAATTCGTAGGTAAGCGCACCGTCGCCATCATGCAAAATGTAGTTGCCGATGTTTTCGTTGGTAAACACGGCGTGCTGTTCCATGTCGTCGAAGAAGTTTTTCGACGGATTGTTCCAGTACAGCATGGCATCGGTTTCCATCACATCTACGGTAAGGTTAAACGGCGTCATGGTGATTTCGAGCAGATGTGCCGCGTGCGACTGTCCGGTGTCCCCAATCGTAATATTATCTGCAAAATACGGTTCAAATCCCTCTTTGGTAACAGAAATACTGTACACTCCTTTCCACACATCGACAAAAACTACCGCTGCGTCTTCGGCGGTTTGCGTGTAGGTATAGACTGGATTGTCATTATTTATTAATGTTACGATGGCTCCCGTAACAGTAGCATCGGGGGCGTTGGCGGTAATGTTTACCGTAAAGGCAACTTCCATGTTTTTACCCACGATGTTCGACAGCGCGGCACGCGACCATTTGTTGTTCGCATATTCGGCTTTTACTGCATACTGATAACCGCCATCTTCAAGCGAAGCCCATTCTGTATCGGTATGCGAAGTTATATCGGCGGCAAGTTCGGTGAGCTGCGTCCAGTCGGCTTCGTCCTGACCCTCTATTAAGCGATACACATTGTATCCCACAGGCGCGGGCGCGGGTGTGGCTTTCGCCGAATGGACGGCATAAAGTGCATTTACGTCAATTGAAGCCGGCACATTCATCGCGGCGGGATGTTCTGCGCTTATTTCTTCGCCAACAAAGGAACTGTTGCTTCTACGCATGTTGTTTTGTGAATACATTACGGATTTAACAACTGTGCCGCTTTCAATATTTGCGTTGGCACGAATCATAACTGTTCCACTCTCTGTTGGCACTACTTCTACGATATGCTTCCAGCTGTCGGGCGTTCCGTTGTACGACCAGTCGATGCCTGCTTCAGCATACTCTCCATTTTTGTCAATACCGACTCCATTGCTGCCCATGCCTCCGGTTGTCCAATGAACCATCGCATAAAAAGTTTCCACGTAAGGAATATTGTTGAGTGGCACGTTTACCCATTCGTTGGCGGGCAATTCGAACTGCTCG
>JAITVO010000344.1 GCA_031285765.1 Cytophagaceae bacterium
CGCATGTTTTTTCAGGACTCCATCGCCAATTATCGCCCCACCATTACAGGTCTGGTTTGGGAATATCGCCGCAATGAAAGCTATTTGAATGTTTGGCTCGACTGGACAAGCCGACAAACACACGACCGGCACGAGGCTTTTTTTATGGGATGGTCGGGGCGTTACAATTATGATGTTTTTTACGGACAGCACTTTGGCTACATGTTTCACTTTGCAGGAGTGATGGAGCCTGACGTTCCCGAAGGACTGCATGACAATGGACTTGTGCTGACTTCGCTCGGTATTGACATTGCCGCGAAAACAGGTTTCGATAAACTGGAAGCAAACATTGGATGGTCGGCAGGACTTGAGCGCGACCGCACTTTTAAAAACGGACACACACTTCACGGGTTGCTTTCCGAACTGAAAATAGAATATCGAGGATTGGGACTGTTCAATACCTTTTATAATGGAGCAAGTCAGCAGGTGTTTTTTGGCGACCATGGCGGCGAACTTTACTGGGGCGACCCCATTTATCGCGCAAAGCAGTACGACAGGGCGGATGTGTACGTCAATTTTTTCAAAACAGATGTTGTAAACGTGCGATTTTCGTACTCATTCCATTTCACCGAAGGCAATGTTTACGAAACGCAGGCGCTTTATGCCACATTCAATCTCGATAATTTGGGACGGGAAAAGAAAACTGCCTACCGATATTTGTGGGATAACTGGTTTAACAAATAATTCAACTAATACCTTTGCAACTATGACACAATTAAAAAAAATTATAGAAAATGCCGCCCCTAAGCGGCTCTTTAATATTTTTCTCACCATTTGGATGGTTATCAACTTTGTTCAGGCAATATTTACCGAAATTACCGACGACGAAGCCTACTACGCATCGCTGTACGGCGCACAGTTGGCGTGGGGATATTTCGACCATCCGCCAATGGTGGCGCTGATAACCTTTTTGAGCGATTTTTTTTCCTTTGGCAACCTCTCTGTTCGCCTTTTCACCATCATTTTACAGGTGTGCACCATCCATTTTCTATGGAAACTGATTGACGAACATGCGCCATGCGTGAACAAAGTTGTATTGTTTTTTACCATCGCCGCGTCGATGATTATGTTTACGGCGTATGGCTTTATTACTGCGCCCGACGCGCCACTTCTGTTTTTTGCAACGCTTTTTCTGTATGGCTACAGGCGATTTTTGAAACAGGAATCGTGGACAAACACGCTGTTGCTCGCAGTTTCGATGACGGGGATGATTTACAGCAAGTATCACGCTTTTATCATCATCGGACTGGTGTTGCTCTCGAACCTTAAATTGCTGAAAAGTTACCGTGCATGGCTCGCCGTTGTTGCAACTGCTGCGATGCTTGTGCCTCACATTTTGTGGCAAACCGAAATGGACTTTGTAACATTTAAATACCATTTGATTGGACGAAGTTTTGGCTTTCACTGGAACGAGTTTCTGGGGCATCTGCCCAATCAGTTAGTTGTATTCAATCCGCTTGCGATAGGCGCAGTGGCGTACATCGTTGTAAAATACCGTCCTCGCAACCTGTTTGAACGGGCATTGTATTTTCAGATAATCGGCTTCCAGATATTTTTCTTCCTGATGACTTTTAAGGGATACGTGCAGCCGCACTGGACGGCGCCCACTACAATGGCTATGATTATCCTGCTTTATCGCCACAGTTTGACCAACGAAAAGATTCTCCGCTTTGTAAAGCGATGGGTAGCGCCCACCATTCTGCTGGTGCTGGTGGCGCGTGTTCTGCTTGTAACCGAGTTGCTGCCCGAACGTGTCCGTTTTCATGGGAAAGAACGAACAAACAAAGCTATTGAAGTGGCTGCGGGCGATTTGCCTGTTGTGTTTACGGGGTCGTTTCAACGTCCGTCGGCATACCGCTATTTCACCAAAAACGAGGGTTTTGTACTAAGCGCTGTTACCAGTCGCATCACGCAGTTCGACATTATGCAACGCGAGCTTGATTATCACGGCAAGAGTGTTTTTATTCGCGACGACCGCGAAGGCGTTGCCCGACAGTATAACATCAACGGTGTTATGTTTACGGGATACATCACGCACAATTTGCAAACCGTTAACCGTTTGCAAATTGATTATGAACTGGCTGTGGCTGGCGCCGACTCTAACGATACGCTCACGGTTGAAATAGAGATAACGAATCCGTGCGCTTTCGACGTCGATTTCAATCATCCTGAATTTCCCGTAAGGGTGAGGGCGTTTTATGCCATCAAGCGGAAAACGTTTTTTTCGGAATGTGAGTTGAATGAACCGATAGCCGTTCTTCGGTCGGGCGAAACGGTAAAAAGACGTTTGCAAACCACCGTTCCCGCTTTGGAGGCAGGCAAATATCAGTTCACACTCACGCTCGACAATACGATATGCGCCGCCGTCAACAGTTTTTATTCGCTCATAGCAATCAACAAAAATGACAGATAAAATAATTATCCTGAAATTCCTGAAATTCTGCGTTGTCGGCTTGTCGGGCGCCATCATTGACTTTGGTGTTACGTGGCTGCTCAAGGAAAAGGCGCGGATAAACAAATACATCGCCAACTCGTGCGGGTTTGTGCTGGCTGCTACCAATAATTACGTGCTGAATCGGATATGGACATTTGAGAGCCACAACGAGGCGATTGCAATGGAGTATTTTACATTTTTTGCAGTGTCGCTGGCAGGGCTTGGACTGAACAACCTGATTGTATGGCTGCTCTCTGAGAAGTTCAGGCTCAACTTTTACCTGTCGAAGGTAATTGCCACGGGCTGTGTTATGTTCTGGAACTTTGGAATGAACTTTTTGGTAACATTTGGGGGGTGGTGATGCAGTTACGCCCAATTTTTAATTATATACATTTGCAATCTGCATATAAAAACACTATCGACATGATTAATCATTTTAAATTACATTCGCTGAAAAAGTTGAATACATTTGGCATCGACGCTGTTGCAGATGATTTTTACGAATACACCGACGTTAGCGATTTAGATTCTCTGCTTGAGGAGGCAAAAGCAATCAAAAAGCCGGTTTTAAATATTGGCGCCGGAAGCAATCTGCTTTTTCTGTCCAATTTCAATGGAATTATTCTTCATTCAAAAATATTGGGGATTGAAGTTGTTGATACGTCGCCCAATGATGTTACTGTTGCGGTTGGGGCAGGCGTTATTTGGGACGAACTTGTGAA
This sequence comes from Cytophagaceae bacterium, assembly GCA_031285765.1. GTDB lineage: Bacteria > Bacteroidota > Bacteroidia > Bacteroidales > Marinilabiliaceae > WRMI01. The sequence continues at coordinate 3,196 of JAITVO010000344.1, forward strand.
ATGGAGTGTTTTGAACGGACTTGGAGGTATTGAAAACCTTTCGGCGATTCCCGGAACTGTTGGAGCCGCGCCCGTACAGAATATAGGCGCTTACGGGGTTGAACTGAAAGATGTTTTTTATAAAGTGGAAGGAAGATTTATCGACACAGGCGAAACTTTTTCATTTTTGAAAGATGAATGTGTATTTGGTTACAGATACAGTATATTTAAAGGAGCTTTAAAAGGGAAGTGTGTTATTACCCAACTGTATTTGAAGTTAAGCCGACGCCCCGTTTTTAACATTGAGTATGGCGCTGTCAAAGATATGTTGCAGCAGTATGACGAAATCAGTTTGCAAAATATTCGTAAAGCAGTAATTTCCATTCGAGATTTGAAAATTCCCGACCCTGCTGTACAGGGAAATGGAGGAAGTTTCTTCAAGAATCCGGTTGTGAGCGAAAAACTGTTCAACAAGTTGCGTGGCACACATCCTTCCATGCCTTTCTATTCTACCGAGGCAAAACATTTGTTTAAAATTCCTGCCGGATGGCTGATTGAACAAACCGGATGGAAGGGAAAAAGCATGGGGCAGGCTGGCGTTCATTCCAAACAGGCTTTGATACTTGTTAATAAAGGTAATGCAACCGGTTTAGAAATTTTCAGACTGGCAAACGCCATTGAACGGGATGTGTTTGAGAAATTCGGAATAACGCTTGAAAAAGAGGTAAATGTAGTATGAAAGAAGTATCTGTTGTAATCTGAGTTTTTGGAAGATTATTCTTTTTACGTGGTATAATTTTGTGATATATTCAATTTGCCAAAGAGTTGAATTTTGAGCGCTAAAAACTATCAAGTTCAATTTTGCTTTCTATTTATTGTTCTTTACTTTTTCAGGTTGATGGTGGTCATTATTGGATAATGGTCGGAGTATTTTACATTAAACTGTGTGAAGTTGCAGGCGTCGAACTCGGGGGAGTGAAAAATGTAATCGATTCGGAGCGATGGCAGCTTGCCATTGTAGGTTCCGCCGAAACCAAAACCCGACTCGCGAAAGGCGTCGCGAAGTTTGCCGCGCATGGTACGGTAAACATACGAAACGGGGGTGTCGTTAAAATCGCCGCACACAATAACGGGATAGGGCGAGTTGGCAATGTGGCGTGCAATAACTTCGGACTGCTCGGCACGCATGGCAAATGCGCGGTTGAGCTTTTGCAAAATGCGTTCAAGTCCCTGCCGCTGGCGTGCATTGATGCGAAATTCGAGGCTGTCGAGCACTTGCAGGTCGGCAGTTCTGAAACCGATTGACTCCAAGTGGTTATTAAAAACCCTGACTACTTTTCCCTTAACATTGATGTCGGTATAAATAGACATGTTGTTTGACTGCTCAAAGCGGATGTCGCCTTTGTCAACAATCGGGTATTTTGAGAAAGTGGCAATGCCCGACCCCGAATGTGATTTGTAAACATATTCGATGTGCTTGAACTTATACTGTTTGAAGCGCGCCATAATGTACGACGGATTGTACTGCGGGCGCGTAACGTTGGAATAAAACTCCTGAAAGCAAACTACGTCGGGGTCGCGACTGGTGATAAAGTCGTAAATATTGTCGGGTGTTTCGCTCATTCCCGAATGGCGATAGTAGTCGAACATGCGTGTATTGTAACTCATTACCTTTAAGGGGAGTTCGAGTGTTTGTGTATTGTCGATTTTTCGCCCTCGCATCTGGAATGTGTTGTTCCAGTGGTTGATTGTGAGCAGCAGTACGGGCAGGGGTATCAGCGCAAACCATTGCCGTTTGCGTATTAAAAACCATACAAGCAGAATAAGGTTAAGCATCCATAGCGCCGGAAAGCCAAATCCTGCCAGCGTAAACACGTGTAGCGTAACCGGACTGATATATGCCGTAGCCGTAGCGCCCAGCAGCAGAAAAGCCAGCGCCAGCGCTAAAATAAACGATATGGAACGGAAAATTTTTTTCATATCACCTCTCTCCTCTCATTTGGAGAGGAGAAACAATAATGTATTGAATACTTCTCTTAAAAAACTCCTACTCATCTCCTAACCTTTGCGCTCTCTTCTCTCCTCCTTTGGCGGAGGGCTTGGTTAATTAATACAGTCCCTCATCTTTGCTGGCATCGAACAGTGTTTTTTTCTCGTCTTTTGAGAGGCTGTCGTAGCCGCTTTGCTTTACTTTATCAAGAATCCTGTCCACCTCGCGCTTCCGTCGGGTTTTTATGGCATTGTATTCCATGTCGGTAAGCGGACGTTTGTGTGTTACTTTCATCCTGCCCTTTTTACCGAACAAAAACAGCGGTTTCCGCTCCCTTTTCCTTTCGGGAGGGCTGGTTATTGTACCTGCAAGCAGCATCCGCGCAAATACAAGTCCGCAAATGGCGCCGCCAATGTGCGCAACGTGCCCGCCTGTGTTCTGCATGTTTGAAATACTTATTAAATCGATAAGCAACAGTACCAGCGCAACGTATTTTATGCGTACAGCGCCGATAAACATCAGGTTTAGCTGATAATTGGGTCGATACATGGCTACTGCAAACAGTATTGCCATAGCCGATGCCGAAGCGCCAAGCATTGTACCGGAGGCGGAAATAAGATTGAAGAAGACAACATAAAACAGTGCGCCCGACAATCCGCCCAGCAAATAAGCCCACAGCAGAAGTCGCTGCCCGATTAATTCCATAAAAATACGCCCGAACCAGTATATATAAAGTATATTGAACAGTAGATGGATGAAATCGACATGCGTAAACATGTAGGTAATGAGCGTCCATGGCTTGAGCAGCAATGCGCCGGGGGCGGATGGCACGCACAGAAAATCGACAATTGATTGAAAGATGCTGTCGGGGTATCGCCCGATAAACAGTACCAGCCGTATAAGATGAATTGCCAGAAAAAGTCCGATATTAACATAAATCAGTCGCGTAAGCGCCGACCCGTGCTTAAATGAATCTTTTATTTCGCTTGCTATGGACACTTTTTTAGTGATTAGTGGTTAGTGGTTAATGCAATGTTTTTTCATAAACTGGGCTGGCTGAAGTTTATACTCAAACAAAAATGGTTTGCAAATAACAGTGGATTCCACTTTTAACTGTTCAGTTTTATTTATTGACAAGGGGATTAATCCCCTTGCTGCTTTTATTCGCAAATCAATTCTGTTTGAGTATAAATTCGGCGCCAAAAATACGACATTTTTATCCATCTCTTATTGACTTGCGCCAAAAATTTTCAACAATTTAGTGGTTAGTGATTAGTGATTAGTGGTTAGTGGTTAGTGATTAGTGGTTAGTGATTAGTGGTTAGTGATTAGTGATTAGTGGTTAGTGGTTAGTGATTAGTGGTTAGTGATTAGTGATTAGTGGTTAGTGATTAGTGGTTAGTGATTAGTGGTTAGTGATTAGTGGTTAGTGGTTAGTGATTAGTGGTTAGTGATTAGTGGTTAGTGGTTAGTGGTTAGTGATTAGTGATTAGTGGTTAGTGGTTAGTGATTAGTGGTTAGTGATTAGTGGTTGATGGTTGATGGTTGGTGAGTTGTGAATTGTTACCCGTTACCAAGTTATTTTTTTTTCGT
>JAITVO010000037.1 GCA_031285765.1 Cytophagaceae bacterium
GAAGACCGCGAAAACGAAGGCGCCTTCATTACAGCCGCCGAACTCATTACGCCCGAAAAAGTGAACTTTATGACCAAATATGGTCGCGGACTGATGTGCGCCCCGCTTACCGAGCAGCGTTGTGAGGAGTTGGAACTCGATTTAATGGTAGGAAAAAATACTTCGCTGCACGCAACGCCTTTCACCGTGTCCATCGACCTGATTGGACAGGGATGTACTACAGGTATTTCGGCGTCAGACCGTGCAAAAACCATCAAAGCGCTTTGTAGCGCCGATACAACGCCCGACGATTTGGGGCGACCCGGACACATTTTTCCGCTCAAAGCACGCGAACGCGGCGTACTCCGCCGTGCAGGACACACAGAAGCAACCGTCGATTTGGCACGCATGGCGGGTTTGTATCCCGCAGGCGTTCTTATCGAAATTATGAACGACGACGGCACAATGGCACGCCTGCCCGAATTGCTGGAAATTGCCGAACAGTTCAATCTGAAAATCATCTCCATCAAAGATTTGATAGCTTATCGCCTCGAACACGAAAGTTCGATTGTGAAAGGCGTTGAAGTGCATTTGCCAACAAAATACGGCGACTTCAGGTTTATTCCATTCAAACAGAAATTGAGCGGGCTGGAGCACATGGCGCTGATAAAAGGCATGTGGACGCCTGACGAGCCCATTCTTGTGCGGATGCACTCGTCGTGCGCAACGGGCGACATATTCGCTTCGCTGCGGTGTGAGTGCGGCGAACAGCTTCATCGTGCAATGCAGATAATTGAACAGGAGGGCAAAGGCGTTATTGTGTATATGAATCAGGAAGGGCGCGGAATTGGGCTTATGAACAAAATAAAAGCCTACAAACTTCAGGAAGAGGGTTTTGACACGGTTGACGCCAATGTGGAACTTGGTTTTGAAGCCGACGAGCGCGATTACGGCGTGGGTGCACAAATATTGCGCGAACTTGGTGTTGCCAAAATGCGGCTGATGACCAACAATCCCGTCAAGCGGATAGGCTTGGAAGGCTACGGACTCGAAATTACCGAAAACATAGCTATTGAAGTGGAACCAAATAAATACAACGAGTTCTACATGAATACCAAAAAGCAAAAGATGGGGCATACGTTGCAATATTTTCGTTACAAAAACAGTTCCGACAATGAATAACAACACTCCGAGCAATCAACTCCGAATTGTGTTTATGGGGACGCCCGAATTTGCCGCACATGTTCTTGAATCGTTAATCGAAGCAGGCAAAAACATTGCAGGTGTTGTTACTGTGCCCGACAAACCTGCGGGGCGGGGGCAAAAACTGACGCTATCGGCTGTAAAGCAAACCGCTCTTGAGCACAATATCAAAGTATTGCAGCCCGTAAAGTTGAAAGACCCCGCTTTTATTGACGAACTGAAAGCGCTGCAACCCGATTTGCAAATTGTAGTGGCTTTCCGTATGCTTCCCCAAGCGGTTTGGGGGCTTCCGCCAAAGGGCTCGTTCAATCTTCATGCTTCGCTGCTGCCGCAATATCGCGGCGCAGCGCCCATTAACCATGCAATTATTAATGGCGAGAAGAAAACGGGCGTTACCACCTTTTTTCTTGACGAAAATATCGACACAGGCAACATTATTTTTAGCGACACGGTAACCATTGATGACGATGAAACAGCGGGCACACTTCACGATAAACTCATGAATGTTGGTGCACATCTGGTAATCGAAACTGCCGACGCTATTGCCTGTGGAACGGTTACGCCAACGCCCCAGCCCGTTGTTGCAGCGTCGGAACTGAAAGGCGCTCCCAAAATATTTAAAGAAGATTGCCGAATCAATTGGAACATGGACGCCGAAACTATTATCAATAAAATAAAAGGATTAAGTCCGTACCCCGCCGCCTTTACCGAATTAGTTGATTTGGACGGAAACGTTACTGCAATGAAAATATTTTTTGCCCGCCTTGCCGAAACATCCGGTTTGCACGCAGGCGAAACTTTCAGCGACAACAAAAAGAGCGTTAAAGTTGGAAGCCTAACCAACGACATTGAATTGACCGACATACAGCTCGCCGCCAAGAAACGGATGAATATCGAAGATTTTTTAAGAGGGTTTAAATGGGGGATAGGAATAGGGCTGAAGTAAATTAATACATTTTTGTTGAGCCAAATTGTTTGTAATTATACTCAAACAAAAATGGTTTGCAAAATAACAGTGGATTCCAGTTTTATTTATTGACAAGGGGATTAATCTCCTTGTTTTTGTTGCTTTTATTCGCAAATCAATACTGTTTGAGTATTATTTATGTTGGGTACTTAGAACTCTTCGGAGAATAGATTGACAGTTATCCATCATAATTAATCCGGCTTTAGCCAAAATCATCATTCCATTTTCCGAAAAAGGTAATAAATTCATACTTTTGTCTTCTCAATTTGAAAATAAAGGTATGAAACAATTTTTGCTTAAAAACTTGTGCCTGTTGCTGTTTACCTGCGGCAGCGCTGCGCTTTCGGCACAAGCCGTTGCCATAAAAACAGGTATTGAAGTATTAAAAGAACAGCATTTTAAAATACTGCATGGAAAGCGGGTGGGATTAATTACAAATCCCACCGGCGTTGACAACACAATGGAATCGACTATCGACATTCTTTACTATGCGCCCGAAGTAAAACTGGTTGCCCTTTATGCGCCCGAACACGGTGTTAGAGGCAATGCCCACGCTGGAGAATCTGTTAACGACGCCAAAGACTCGCGAACAGGACTTTCCATATTTTCGCTGCACGGAAAAACAAGAAAACCGACACCCGAAATGCTGAAAGGCATAGATGTTCTGGTTTACGATATTCAGGATGCAGGTTGCCGCTCGTTTACATACATCAGTACGATGGGGCTGGCAATGGAAGCCGCTGCCGAAAACAACGTAGAATTTATTGTGCTCGATCGCCCCAATCCTTTAGGCGGCTTAAAAGTAGAAGGCAGTTTAGTAGAAAAAGGGTTTACTTCGTTTGTCAGCCAGTTTAGCATTCCTTACATTTACGGGCTTACATGCGGTGAATTGGCGCTTTTGCTCAACGGCGAAAACATGCTCAAAAAGAAGTGCAAACTTCAGGTTGTTGCCATGCGTGAATGGAAACGCAACATGACTTACGAACAAACAGGGTTGCAGTGGATACCGTCATCGCCGCACATTCCGCAGCCGATTACATCCATGTTTTATCCCGTTTCGGGAATATTGGGCGAATTGGGCTACATGTCGATTGGCGTTGGCTACACTGTGCCATTCCAGTTATTTGCCGCCGAATGGATTGAAGCCGATAAACTTGCCAGACACATGAATGCATTGAACTTGGCAGGAATCTATTTTCGACCTGTCTATTTTAAGCCATTCTACGGTATTGGACAGGGAAAGCAGTTACAGGGCGTTCAGGTACACATTATGGATTACGAAAAAGTTGCTCTTTCCGAAATACAGTTTTATGTAATGCAGGAAATCGCCGCTCTTTATCCCGACAAGGCGGTTTTTAAAAATGCCGACAGGGAGCGTTTTAATATGTTCGATAAAGTATGCGGGAGCGATTTTGTTCGCCTTGCTTTTGCAAAAAACAATCGTTTCGACGATATAAAAGATTACTGGTACAGCGGAGTGGAACGTTTTAAAAAACAATCGCAACAGTATTATTTGTATGAATGATGCCAAATCATTATCAAAAATATTAACTCAAACAGAATTGATTTGCGAATAAAAGCAACAGCAACAAGGGGATTAATCCCCTTGTTAATAAATAAAACTGGAATCCACTGTTATTTTGCAAATCATTTTTGTTTGAGTATAACAATGATAATAGATTGAGTTATTTTACACTTCCGCAACATGAATTAATAAACTTTCAGGAGGAAAATCTGTGCAAAAAAAAATATTAAGGTTAACTGTTCTTTTGTTATTTATCTGTTATTCCTGCTCGTATCAATCGAAGCAGCAAAACGGCAGCGTTTATCAGCCGTTTGGCAAACCCGACTCTGTTTATCAGCCTCGCTATTCCAACGGATTTAAGATAAGTTATTACGGCGTCGATAAAATTGTGGAAGTTTACAATCCGTGGGATTCGCTGGCGTCGCAATGTTTTTATATCAGCAACTCAGGCAACAGCGCCGCCGGCAATATTCCTGTTATTAATGCGCCTGTTGCCAACTGGTCGGCGTTTTCGTCGTCGCAAATTGTGATGGCTCAAAAACTTGGCGTTCTCAACACGCTAACAAGCGTTGCCGAGCCTCAATACATTTCGAACTCTACTGTTAAAAAACGGCTTGCCGAAAAATCTATTCAAAATATTGGTATGGCTACCGAACCCGATGTTGAATTGCTACTTGTATCGCAGCCGCAATTTATATTTGTATCTCTTTTTAAGGATAATGAGTACGAAAGTTTGCACGACGCAGGACTGATTACGGTATCGGATGCCGGTTATATGGAAGCATCGCCTTTGGGCAGAGTGGAATGGATTGTTTTTTTCGGCGCTTTTTTCAACAAAGAACAGGAAGCCCTTAAAATATTCGGCGAAACAGAGGAGGCTTACTTGAATGTTAAAGCCAAACTGAAAAATGTATCGGAAAAACCGTCGGTTATTTCGGGTTATCTTTATCAGGATGTGTGGTTTTTGCCTGCCGGCGAAAGCTATATTGCCACACTTTTTTGCGATGCGGGAGCCATTTATCCTTACTCCGATACCAAAGGAACCGGTTCGCTGGCCTACGATTTCGAGAAAACATTTCACGATACGCATAACTGCGATTTTTGGATGATAACAGTCAATCATCAGGGCAGTTTCACTTACGCCGATTTTGAGGCAATGGATGTTCGCTATGCCGATTTCAAAGCATTTAATG
>JAITVO010000045.1 GCA_031285765.1 Cytophagaceae bacterium
CATTAAATGCTTTGAAATCGGCATAGCGAACATCCATTGCCTCAAAATCGGCGTAAGTGAAACTGCCCTGATGATTGACTGTTATCATCCAAAAATCGCAGTTATGCGTATCGTGAAATCTATAAAACGATGTGTTAAAAATTAAACTACATATAATATGTGAATTACATATTATATGTAGTTTAATTTTTATTTGGTACTTATAATTTGTTGGGGAACAATTATTAAAAGTAAACACAACAACATTGTTTATGCATTCGCTTTTTTAACTATCTCAGGTTAATACGCATGAATACTTTCCTGCGCCGAAGGTAAATAATTAACGCCGACCCATGTAATCATCAGTAGAATAAAAGCAACAGGCAATATCCACAATGCTGTTTTTTCATATTTTGCTCCGCTTTGGCGGATGTGGATGTAGGCAAGGTAAGCAAGTGCAGTAACAAAAGCCCATGTTTCTTTCGGATCCCACGACCAGTAGTGTCCCCACGCTTCTTTTGCCCACACAGCGCCCATTAACATTCCAAGTATCAAAAAGCCGAAGCCGGCATATACCATGTTGTCCAGAAAACAAAAAATATTGCTGTATGGACGTGTTTTCCGAAGTCCGATAAACGAGCCGACTGTTGCTGCACCCAGCATGGCATACGAAAGAATATACGACGTTACGTGCGGCACAAACCAGATACTTTGCAAGGCGGGCATCAGGTTTTTCGAGTGAATTTCGGGCTTAAGCAGATTGATCAGCACAAATACCGACGCTATCAATGCGGTAAACGATAATAACCATGTATATTTCCAGCGACAATACGCCAAATAACCTGTTGCCGAAAGAAAAAATGAATACCATAGCCGAGTTTCGCCCATTGTACGCATGGGCGGGCGTTCAATATTTATCCAAAAACCTGTAATAAACAAAGCAAACATCGCGATGCCTGCAAGCATCAATATATTTGTAAACAAAGACGCATGGCGGTGTGTCTTTATTCCATACACGGTAATTCCGGCGGCAAGCCAAAGCGCAACTGCCGGCAGAGCAAAGTATATAAAATTATTCCAGGTCATTTGCACTCTCCTTTTTTTGTTACACGTTTTATCAATCTTCCGTTCCAAATCATGGCAACAGCACCTAATGTCATCAGGATAAAACCCGCGTAAACGGCAATAGCCCAAGGATCGTAAACCAGCTCCATGCTACTGTATGCCGACAGGCGACCTGCGTTGTTATCGTAGCCGTATTGATATATTGTCCAACTCCCTACTTTCAGCGGCTTATTGACTTCGAGTATGCTTTTGCGTACTGTTCCGTCCGGAGTATATACTTCAATATCCGACATGAAGCGTTTGGGTTTGGGCATGGTCATTACAACAGTCTGCTGCTCGTTGAGCGGAAGCATCATATATGGTTGCGCACGGTTTCCACAACTTATCCAGCCCGAAACTTCTGTTCCGTTTTCGGGATGAACAGCCTTTATTTTTGCCGCCGGCGCAGCGCCGGGCATGGACGCTACGCTGTAAGTGCTGTCGCTGTTACGGATGGCTTGATGAATATATTGTTTGAGCGTTATGCTCCATCCGTTAAGGATGCTTTCGGGTGTTTCGGTGTCTATCTGATAATAATCAGGAGAAGTATCAGGCAGAGGCATTCCGCTTGCACTATCAATAACGGTTAGCGAAGGCGGATATTCTTCCATATCGAAATCGTTGAGATGTATGGCAATCGGCAACTCTTTCATGTTACCGTTAGCGCTGTTCACACGCCATTCTGTTTTTCCTTCATATACGAGTATGATATACCGTTCCATATCGACGTGTCCAAGTCCGGCTGCAAAAAGTGTAAGCCAAAGCCCAGCATGATTCATGTAAAAAGCCCATTCTTTGACGCGAAAACGGCACATTTTGCGCGCAATCAAACATCCGAGCGAAAGCAGAATTGTAACGTATATTAATACAAAAGTCCACGAAACAGCCATACTGTTAAAACCAAGCCGAGCAAACAGTCCGACTGCATCTTTAGCAGAATTTACAAGTTGCGGCGTAAGTCCCATCAGGAGGGAAAGGCTAAGCAATGCGGCAATCAAACAAACAGACATCGGAACACCCGTAAACCATCGCATCAAACTACTGTTGCGATACCACAGCGAAGCAATGCACAGCAAAATGATAACGCCGCCAAGCAACAAATTTACGGGAGCTGCCAAAAGGCTAAAATTAATACTGCCGACAGTAATTTGCAGTACAAAGCCTGCAATTATAATTGTACTGGTTACAATAATGCTTTCGGTGTATTTCCAAGACGTCTGCCAAAGTATATGGTTATTGGTTTGCTTCATTTAAAGTTATTTTAGGGAGTTGCTATTTCTGATTACTTTTTTGCGCAAAGAATAAAAATTCACTATGCAAATACAATGAGTTTTGATGGTTTTATGGGATGATATTACTAATCGGAATAGCCAACTATATGAATACCAATTATCATAATTGATATATTTTTATAGAAACCAAAACTATATGAAGTTTTTGTTACTCTTTTTGAAGATGTCTTGCAGAAACAAACAAGCGATTTTTATACTAAAAATTACGGATATTTTAAACTGGGCAGTTTAACCAAAGGTTATCGTTTTAGTATATATCTCAATAGCAGCTTTATTTGTTGTCCCGCAAGGACTCGAACCCTGACTAAAAGATCCAGAATCTTCTGTGCTACCATTACACCACAGGACAATTACTGCTTTTATAAAAATCTCTCATCAATGATACTAATGAGAGGTTTTGCAATTTGTTGTCCCGCAAGGATTCGAACCCAGACTAAAAGAACCAAAATCTTCTGTGCTACCATTACACAACGGGACAATTGATGCTTTAAAAGCGGTGCAAAGATAATATGTTTTCTCTCTCTTCTCCAAAAAAAATCAAAAAAAAATGCGATTGTAGATGTGTTTTTTTTGGGAAGCTGTGCATAATCAATATATTTACAGGTAGTTACAGGCGAGGTTGTAACAAACGGTATAACTGCTCTTTTATATCGTCGCAAACAGTATGGGAAGATTTATTGCCGGCGATACACTCAGCCTGTGATTTGTATAAACAGTTATCTTTCTGCAGGGCGGAATACATATAGCTAACTCTCAATAAAATTACCTATCTTTTTACATGAGTTATTCGTTAGATTTTCGCAGGCACGTATTTATACTCAAACAGAAATGATTTGCGAACAGAAGTAACAATGGGGCATGCCCCATTGCCGGTGCAGGCTGGCAGTTGAACCGGTACATGAAGCCTCTGCTGTTTGCAATTTATTTCCGATTGAGTATAAAATAAAAGAGAGGGATTCTCTTATTTTTCGTCAGACCGGTGAACGGTTTGGCGTTCCGATCCATACTCTGTTCCAATGGAAAAACCGGATAGAGCCCAAACTTCACCGCAACAAACCGGCCACAAAGATCAACATGGAAGCCTTAAAAAAGCATGTTGAAGACTATCCGGACAGTTATCAGCGCGAACGTGCGGAATACTTTGGCGTAAGCCAGAGCTGTATCCTGTATGCCTTGCGACGTTTGCGCATCAGCAATAAAACAACACTGTCTCATCCCAAAGCAAACACAGCAAAAAGAAGTGAATTTGCCGCAAAGTTACATCAGTATGAGCAGGTAGAACGTCGCCAGATTGTTTATATTGATGAGAGCGGATTTTCGGTAGATGATCCAATTGAGAGCGGCTACAGTTCCATAGGGACAAGATGCTGTGGTTGCAAGGATTTGCATAGTAGAGGAGGAGTGGATGCGATTGGAGCTATTCATCATTTCAAAATGCTCAATATCTGTTTATTTGAAGGAAATATCAACGCCGATATTTTTCATGTATGGACTGCTGACCGGCATTGTCCATCACTTCCTGAAAGTTCTGTGATCGTGATGGACAATGCCGCTTTTCATCAGAGGGCTGACACGCTGAAGGCTATCAGGACGAAAGGACACGATGTTTTATTCTTACCGACATACAGTCCTGATTTGAATCCATTGAAAAGAAATGGGCGCAGGTGAAAAACATCAGAAAAAAACGAAAATGTAAGCCGTATCAGCTTTTTGAAACTTTTTGGGTATGAGTTTTTGTGATGAGTTAGCTATATCGCCCAAAAACTCTCGAAAACCAAATTTATCGTATGCGCCATCTCCCTTAAAACTTCCCAACTTCCCTGTTTTCCCTTTCAACATAACTGCCACCACTGAAGCGTCATCGTCATCATTACCGGTCAATTCTACCGAAAGAATCTCTTGACTGACCAAATCCACACAAACATTCAACTTGCGCCATGTGCGGTGTTTACTCCAACCATGTTTGCGAACTTTCCATCCGCCTTCCCCATAGACTTTTAAACCCGTAGAATCAATGTATAATCGGCAAAACAAATTGTACCAAAATCCCAATTCAAATTGTACATTTTTCTACTGGTTACTATCCTTTTCACATCTGAATAGACTTGTTAAAAAGTAGGTTTATCATAAAAAAAGCACAACGTGGACTGTCGTGCTTTTCCGTTCATTGGCGGGAGGTCTTACTCTTCTATTTTTCTCACAAATCCTGTTTCAATCAGGATATTCAGGAACTCTTCGGCATTGCTGTATTTCATGTCAATGCCCGAAGATATTTTGTAGCGACCGGCGAAGTTTTTCATATACTCCTCGTCGGTGCAGTCGCTGTCAAACCAGCTGCCCTGACGCAGTTCCGTTACGAACTGAAAGGGTGATTCCGCATGAATCACCTCGTCGTTTTTTATAAAATACTTTTTCATGATGCTAATTCCAATGTTCTGTATTTAAAATAATTTACCAATTCGATGCAGTTGAAATTTTTCAGGGTATCCAGCGTACCTGTTACCACTTTGTACCGTTCCGAATAATCAATCAGATTGTTCAGAAATCGAATCCAGCTGCTTATTTTTATAAAATCGGTCGTTCCGGCGTGCTGCCTGAACTCGTAGGTTTTGTGGCGGCTGTACGATTCGGGGTTTACTTTCCAATAGCGCGAAGGTCGTAAAAATCCAATATCTTCCAAACTTTCCGCCTGCCTTATTCTGTTTTCAAAATCGCGGACATTCCCGAAATCTTTGCAGTAGCGGTTGGCGTCGTCCCTGCGGCTTTCGGGCATAAAACCGTCGATTACCTTTTCGAGGCGGGCGTAGTTGATATAAATTCGTTTCCACTGCTCTTGGGTAAAAGCCCTTGCGTTGATGTGGACGTGCGTTCCACAGGTTTTGTTTACTTTGACGTTGCAGCGGTTCAATACGTTGCAGACGGTCATTAACTCGGTAAGTCCGGCTTCACCGTTCAAAATCGGGCTGACTAATTCAAATGCCTGATTTCCCGTTATGCTGTTGTCATACACTATTTTCCAGTGGCTGCGGGTGCTGTGGCTGTAACCTTCTATTTCGCATAGGATACCCACTTCTGTCAGTTTGTCGCGTAAAACCGTTTTGTTCACGTTGTAAGCCTCAAATTCCACTCCAAAATCTTTTTCAAAGGCTTTGGGCGTCATGGTTTCTTCTGCAATTGCGGTTACGATTGCCGCCTGATTTAACCGTCCTTGGCGAAGCATTTTGGCGTACACATTTTGAACAAATCCGTAGTTGCCGCTGGTAATCAGTCCTGCTATTTCTTTCCGGGTTAAACCAAGCAGGATTAACTGTTGGATTTTCGCTGTTTTTGTTGTCGTTGCGTTTACGATTTCTGTTATTCGAGCATTCATTTCTCTGTCGTTTTATTATTAATATTGAGCTGTTTAATTACACGACAAAGCACGACAATTCCTTTCACGACGTCAAGTCAAACGGGGCTAATCATTCGTAATAAATCGGGCAGTTGGAGCTAAATAAAGCTAACGTTTTATGAGGCTTCCACGTGTTTGGGGAACAGCTCATTTGGCAACTGTTTTTGCAGTCGTTCTGTAGCGATTTTCACATAGTCGACGTTCATATCAATCCCGATGAAGTTCCGTTTCAGCTGTTGCGCCATCAGTCCTGTTGTTCCCGCTCCAAAGAACGGGTCAAGCACCACGCTGTTGGTCGGGCAGCCCGCTTCAATGCAAGTGCGTATCAGTGCAGGCGGGAATGTAGCAAAGTGCGCCCCTTTGAATGGTCGTGTCGGAACCGTCCAAAC
>JAITVO010000204.1 GCA_031285765.1 Cytophagaceae bacterium
ATAAAATACATTGACAACTACAGTAGTATTGTCAATAACAGCATAAAATACTTCAATAACCATGCAATTTTTTGTAATCACAATATAAAAAACATTGACAACTACGCTACATTTGTCAATAACAATGTAAAATACATTAGTAACCATACGAAGTTTGCGAATAACAACACGAAGTTTGTGAATAACAATACAAAAATTGGCAAACACAATGCGAATTTTGCAAATCACAATCTGATATTGCGCAAAACAGCCTTGAAAAGGCTGAATCTTCATAACCGCAGACGAGCTGGTCGCTGAGCGTGTCGAAGCGGAGCGTTGCCTGTGGAAAACGACGTTAGTATCTCCCTGCCCGCAAGGGCAGAACAGATGTGAAAGTACAGGTTCTGCCCTTGCGGGCAGCAGTGCTGTTGTCTGTTTGCCGTAAGCCGCGCTGGGCGGGCAAACCCCGCCCCTACATTTGCATAAGGTTATGAAGATTTATTTAAAATTGTTTGATAGCGATTTGGTATTACTTTTGTTGCTGATAAATTAAGCAGTTCATTTGCCATCAAAAAATGAATAATTTGAACAGTTTCAAACCAATAAATATCAAACCAATCCTTACTGTCATGCAATTAAGCATCGTTTTGCCTATTCTTTTTTTTTCCACTTCATGGATTTATGCGCAGCATAATACCCTTTCGGGGATTGTTACCGACAGCGCAACCGGAAATACGGTGCCATTTGCCAACATCGTATTTGAAGACGGAATCAGAGGTACTGTTTCGGGGCTTGACGGTAAATTTTCAGTAGAACGAAACAGTGCGGAACTTACGTTCACAGTCAGCTGTCTGGGCTACGAAACTGCAAATATCACAGTGCCGCTTTCCGAAAAATTTGTAACCGTAAAACTTGTTCCAAAACAATACGAACTGTCGGGCGTGAATATATTCCCTGGCGAAAACCCTGCGCTTACGCTGATGGAAAAGGTATATGCGCTGCGCGAAAAAAACAATCACGACTTGGCAAGCAATTACAAATGCCTTATTTACCATAAAACGATATTTACGCCGGATACCGCAGCGCTTCGCTCCGATACTTCTGTTTTTGCCAACAGCCATGTAATGCTCATAGAGTCGGTATCGGAGAAAAAACATATTGCGCCCGACAAGGACAGCGAGCGCATAATATCGACGCGCACAAGCGGATTCCAAAACACAATGTTCGCAGTTCTTCCGGTAATAACACAGTCGTTTACCGTTTACAACGACAACATCAACCTGTTTGGTTATTTTTATACTAATCCTGTTTCAAGGGTGGGACTGCAAAAGTACTTTTTTATCCTCGAAGATACACTTTTAGATGCGCAAGGCGACACACTTTTTTATGTATCGTTTCGTCCGCACAAAAATGCAAACATTGTAGGCGTAGAAGGCGCCATGCACGTACATGCTCCAACCTTTGGCGTAAAATCGGTAAGCGCAAAAACACGCACAAGCACCGGTTCAAACTCAAATAATTATTCCATCAGGGAAACCTACCGGTACATTGACGGAAAGCAATGGTTTCCCGAACAGTTCGAAGGAAAGCTGGAAATGATAATGAACGGACGTTTAAGCCCGATAAGCGTCCAAAGCACAAGTTTTGTTGCTTCAGTTGAACTGAATCCCGAACTGAAACGTCGCGATTTTACGGCAATTACGCTTACCGACGAAACCGGTACCGAGAACTTGCCTGTCGAAAACTTCCGATACATGCCGCTTACCGCCAAAGATTCTGCCACCTATCACCTGCTCGACAGTCTTGGACGTGTGCACAATTTCGACAGATTTATGAACAGTATGTCCAACATCATTAATGTGCTGATTGACGGATTTATTCCTGTGGGACCTGTAAAACTGGAACTGAACAAAACGCTGGACTATAATCTTTATGAAGGATTGAAGCTGGGCGCCGGATTGTGGACAAGCAACAAACTGATGAAGCATTTAAGTGTTGGCGGATTTTACTACCGCAGCTTTAAGTCGAAGAACAACAACTACGGTGCGGGATTAAAACTCACAGTAAGTAAGCGGGCTGAAGCTGATGTACACTTGCAGTGGGAAAAGCGCAACTTCTCGTTCGGCAAAATCAATTATCTTCAGGAAAGAACCAGTTTTACGTCATTAGACCTGTCGAACTATCTGACAAACTCAATGGAAACGGTCAATTTGTTGAAAGGCTCATTTACTACGCGGTTTCTCAATTATTTTAGAGCTAATCTTTATTATGAATATTCGGATGTGACGCCTGTAACTGCCGTTTCATTTATGAAAAATGACAGCAGTTTGCCGCCTGCCTTTTTGCTGCACGAGTACGGCGTAAAACTGAAATGGGCAAACAAAGAAACATTTGCCTATGTTCCACAACTCGGAGGGTTGCTATCCAACGGCACCAACTGGCCTGTTATATGGACAAATTTAAGTTTTGCCAACGGCGTTGAACCCCGCCGATTTAAATACACTAAACTCGAAACGCAGATAGCTAAACGGTTTATTACGCGCGAAGCATTCAAAAACAACCTCCGCATAACAGCCGGCAACATTTGGGGCAACGCTCCGCCGTCAAAACTCTATTCGCTGTTTGGACTGTACATGGACAACCTGAATTACGATATGGAAAATTACTTTGCAGTGATGCGTCCCAACGAATTTGCCGCGAGCCGGTTTGTCAATGCTTTTTGGCGAAGCACATTTTACACGCGCCTCAATCGCCCCGGCTCTTTCAAGCCCGAAATAACCCTTTCCACCTCCGTCGGTTGGGGTGATGTGGACGGCGACTTCCGTCAAAGTTTCAAAACCTACCGCAAAGGCTACTACGAATCGGGAATATTATTCGGCAACCTGATGAAGTCGCTGTTTACGAAACTCGGCATAGGTGTACATTATCGCTACGGCGCCTACCATCTGCCCCGTGAGTTCGACAACTGGGCAGTTACGCTGATGCTGCAATACGGATTGTAGAGTGGGGACGAGTAATAACAGGCGTCATAGCACATCTCCCATCCATCGGCGTCAGTCCAATATTCATCTTTCTTAATTAGTATTTGATTTCTTACACTTCCACCTCACCTTTTCCCTGCCTCACAATTTCGTAGGGCGAAACGGTGCAGTCCACAATGGTAGAAGGTTGATTATCGCCATAGCCGCCATCAATAACAATATCAACATGGCGCCCGTATTTTTCGTGAATAAGTTCGGGGTCGGTCATGTATTCAAGAATCTCATCGTCATCTTTAATAGAAGTATTGAGCAGGGGGTTACCCAGTTCTTTCACAATTTCGAGTACTATCGAATTGTTGGGTATCCTCAAGCCAATGGTTTTTTTGTTGTTTTTAAAAAGTTTGGGGACATTGTTGCTTGCTGGGAGAATAAAGGTAAACGCTCCGGGCAGGTTTTTCTTAAGCAGCTTAAAAATATTGTTTTCAAGCGCTTTGGTGTAGTACGAAAGATGGCTTAAATCGTGGCAAATAATCGAAAGATGCTCTTTTTTTAAATTAAGCCCTTTTATTTGCGCCACTTTTTCGACGGCACGACTGTTATTAATATCGCATCCCAATCCATAAACGGTATCGGTGGGATAAACAACGAGTCCGCCCGACTTCAGTACCTCCGCAACTTTCCTTATCTCCCTCGCATTGGGATTTTCAGGATAAATTTTCAACAGCATAACTCTATCGTTTAAAAGATAATCGCGGCAAATTTAATGAAAAGAATTTACTATTGTTCGATAAAAAACAAGGGTACATGGCAAACGCACGAAAATTCTGCCTGTTTTTATGGCAATAATGTAATTTATGGCTCTTTAATGTTTTGTGTGGGTAGTTTTATTTTATAACTGATGTTACGCAGTATTACTTTTGATAGCCTTGAAAAGGCTGAATCTTCATAACCGTATGCAAATGTAGGGGCGGGGTTTGCCCGCCCAGCGCAGCTTATGGCAAACAGACAACAGCACAGCTGCCCGCAAGGGCAGGGAGATACGAACGTCATTTTTTCGCAGGCAATGCTCCGCTTCGACACGCTCAGCGACCAGCTCGCTTGCGGTTATGAATTGAAAATCGGCGGAGCCAATATTCAGCCTTTTCAAGGCTGCTTTGCGTAACATAACTTATTTATTGACAAGGGAACTAATCCCCTTGTTGCTTTTATTCGCAAATCAATTCTGTTTGAGTATAAAAAGTGTGGCGGTTTTTAATTTACCTTGTTTTTTTGCAAAAACTTGTTGCCGAAACAATCTTTTTATCTATATTTGCCGCTTTCAATACAAAAATGTGGAAAGATTACATATCATTCTCGCGTAAAGCACAAAAAGGTTTGTTCGTTTTGTGTACAATTATTGTTTTGATGATAATATTCAGAACGCTTTTGCCATTTATTACGCCATCGGGCAAAGCGGTTGTCGAAAATCTTGATTCTCTTTTTTTTAAAACTGAAACCAGCAACAGAAGGATAGCCGAAGAGCTTAATTCATCATCGAATATTGATATTCCTCTTTTTGACCCCAATAGCATTTCCGTTGAATTTCTTATTGATATTGGTATTCGCAAGCCTGTCGCCCAAAACTGGTATAATTATCTGTCGAAAGGAGGTTCTTTCTCGAAGCCCGAAGAGATTGGTAAAATTTACGGACTGGACTCTGCTACAGTTCGTCGCCTTGTTCCGTTTATAAAAATAACAAAACAAATTGAACGCACGGTTTTGCTAACTGACAATTTTTTGGAACAGAAAACAAAAAGTTATTCAATTGACTTGAATCGAACCGATTCTGCGCAATTGATCCAGTTAGGGTGGAATAGCACGATGATAGACTCCATCATGGTGTGGAAAAAATCGGCTTGGGTCTCGCACCGGTATCATTCTTCCACATTATTGCAATGGAACATCGATTCGTTAATGGCAATGAAAGCTTTGATGACGCCCCGTTACAAAAAGAAAACGGACGACAGTTTCACCATCGAAATCAATAGCGCCGACACTTCGGAATGGATGCTTCTGAAAGGTATAGGAACTGTAATTAGCCGGCAAATTGTGAGCTACAGGCGACAACTTGGCGGATATGCTTCCATTGAACAACTGCTCGAAATAGAACTTGTTTCTCCTGTTCTTTTCAACGATATTAAGTTGCACCTTACCGTTGATTCATCGCTGATTGAGCCGATCAATATTAATACGGCTTCTGTTCGCCGTTTGCGCAATCATCCCTATCTCGATTTTTATAAGGCGCAGGCAATTGTTGAGCACCGAAAAAAAGAGAAATTTGTTTCAATTGATCAGGTTTTGAATCTGGAGCCTTTCAGTAATGTTCAATGGGAAACTGTCAGCCCTTATTTATCAGTCGGAAATCTCAAAATAAAGAAACATGAAGATAATTAACAAAGAGCTTTTGGATAGCTTGACAAAAGAAGCGCAAAGCTCGCCAAGAAAACGCAAGAATTTAAACTTTCATCCTGCGCTGGACGACCCAATGAACAGGATGCTGAACGCTTTGGAACCAGACACTTACACAACGCCTCACAAACACGAAAATCCGGATAAACGCGAAGTATTTATTGTTTTGCGAGGACGTTTAGCTGTGTTTTTTTTCGATAATTCCGGCAAAATAACTCACAAAACAATTCTTGATAAAGAAGTGGGAGTTTTTGGCATTGAGGTACTGCCGCGAACATGGCACTCTGTTCTTTCACTCGAATCGGGTTCGGTTGTGTACGAACTGAAAGATGGTCCTTACGAAGCTCATAACGACAAGATTTTTGCACCGTGGGCGCCGACCGAAGGCAGTTCGGAAGTTGATGACTATATGAAATTTTTGAGAAAAGCTGCTTTAGTGGAGAGTTAATAATTGATGTTACGCACTGTTCTTTTTTTTGAATGTGAGGATGCAATATCACAATAAAAAACTGTTCTCACAATTTGTGAAAAAAGAGAAAGGTTAAAAAAGCTGTCTTCACAACTTGTGAAAAGGGGAAAAAGTTAATAAATACATCTTCACAACTTGTGAAATGGGTAAAAAGCTTTGGAAGCGGTTTTCACAACTTGTGAAAGAGTACAGAAAATAAAAAAACAGGCTCTCACACCATGTGGCGATAAATTGCGTAACATGAGTTAAGAATTTAAGGGTTCTCAACTCTCCGTTCACAATTCTCCACTAAATTCAAATTGAATATAATCACAATATTTTATAAAAAAACATTTTACATGAAAAGGTTGATAATAGTTGTAATAGTAGTTTTGGCGTTTATACTCCTGTTTGTTGCGGTAGCGCCTGTGCTTTTGAGGGAGAAAGTAGAAAATAACATAAATATCGGCATCGAAAAGTATATAAACGGGACTGTTGAACGGGGAGAACTGTCGCTGTCGCTGTTCAAACGCTTTCCGAATTTGAGTGTCGATATGCCGAACATAATTGTTATGTATGGCAAAAGTGAGAACGATACCCTGCTGAGAGTAGAAAATCTGTTATTGACGGTAAAGCCGATGCAGGCATTGTTTGGAAAAAAAATTGTTGTCAAAAAATGCGAGATACTTCGTCCTGTTCTCTCGTTGAGGACGGAAAATGACTCGGTAAACAGTCGGATGATTCTCACTACAGAAGATAAACAGAGTAATTTGCCTCAAAGCAAGGCTTTTAACATGCCGGATATTGTCGAATTTGATGTGATACAAGGAACCTTCAAGTACAGCAACGAACTCCGAAGCACGCATACCGAAATGGGAGAGGTGAATCTGCATATCGAAACCGTTAAAAAAGGTGACGCTACAACGCTAAAGATTATTTCGAGTGCACAAACTTTCAGTTTTTCGAAAAACAACACACGATACATCAAGGATGTACATCTCGGTTTTACTGCCGACATCGAAACATGCTTCGAAACTCATTCGTTTGTGTTCGGAGAAAATGATTTTATTTTTAACAACCTGCATCTGCAAGTAGATGGAACGGTAAAAAAGTTGGGTAACGGTTGGAATTTGAACGTTGGGCTAACAGGAAAAGACAGCGAATTTAAGTCGCTGCTCGCACTGTTGCCCGAGTCGTTTACGCACGAAATACCCGAAACATCTGGAAGTTTTGTTTTCAATGCAAAAGTACAGGGAGTAGTAACTTCGAACCGCTTGCCGGCTTTTACTGTACAAATGAGCGCTAACGACGGAATGATAAGATATTCTGACAAATCGAAATCAATTAACGCTATAAATATCGACGCGGCTATTGACAATCGGGGTGGAACATTCGACAGTACTGTTGTGAATATTAATCATATTGGCTTCGACATCGACGGTAATGCTTTCGCTGCAAATTTGAAAGTGGTAACGCCCGAATCAAATGCCTGTTTCAAAGGGAATATGAATGGAATTATTGATTTTTCGGCGCTCCGAGAGGCAATTCCACACTTCGACAGTTTGGCATTTAAAGGGATTATGAAGTCGGATGTGTCAATCGAAGGCGATTTTGCAATGCTCAATGGAGAGGAGTATGAAAAATTAAAATCGGACGGCACTGTCGAACTGTCAAATTTCGAAATCGTTAATTCATCTTTCCCTGCGGGGCTGAAAATTACAGAAGCCCGACTGAACATATTTCCACGTTATGCCGAGTTGACGTCGTTTAAAGGGAAAACAGGCAAAAGCGATTTCGCATTGGAGGGAAAACTCGAAAATTACCTCTCCTGCTTTTTGAAAGACGGCACTTTGAAAGGCAAACTCCGGCACACTTCTCATTTTATCGACGGAAACGAATTGATGCGCCTCCATACCTCGAACGAAAACAGAGGAAACGATTCGATAAATGGCTCGAAACCTCAACAAAAGATAACAATTCCCGATAATATGGATATTGAAACAAACAGCCGTATTGACCGCATTATTTTTGACAAACTCGAACTGAACAATACAAAAGGTGTGTTGAAAATTGCCGATTCAAAACTGATGCTTCACAATGTAAATACAAGTCTGCTAAACGGTACAATGACGATGAACGGAGCATACAGCGCAGCATTAACCACACAACCAACCCTCGACCTTAACATTGCGCTTGCTGCAATAGATGTAAATAAAGCTGCACAATCGTTTACGATAGTTGAATCGATGTTGCCGATTGCACAAAATGCAACAGGAACCGTTTCGGGCAATTTAAAACTGAAAGGCGTGGTTGATCACGGGCTTACAACTGTTCAAAGTTCGCTCAACGGAGGCGGAAATCTGAAATCGAACAAAATAAAGATTGCCGGCTCAAACGTGCAGAAAGCTTTATCGACAATGCTGAAGGACAGCAGATATGCGCAAACCGACATCAATAATTTAATCGTTGATTTCGATATTGAGAACGGAAACATTTTTATCAAACCTTTTGAAGTTGATTTTTCGGGTAAAAAGGTTATTGTTGCCGGAAAGCAAATGCTGGATAAAACCATTGATTACAGTATGAAAATTCCCGTTTCGAGCAAGGAAATTGGTCGTTTTGCCGGTTTACTTGGAAAGACAATCCCTTCGGGCGACAATTTTATTGTTAAAGTGATGATAACCGGCACATCAGATAATCCTGAACTGAAACTCGACGTTGAAGATGTGAAAAAACAACTCGAAAACGAATACAAAAACGATATTGAAAAAGCAACCAAAGCAGTTGAAAAACTTTTGGAAGACCCCGATATAAAGAAAAAAGTGGAGGATGTAGGCAATCGATTACGAAAACTGTTTGAATAACTTATGCTTTGCGAAATTTTTTTTTTAAGTGTTTTATGTCAACGAAAAAAAAATATCATCCGGATAGCAACACAGTAAATGTCGTAAATTCGCGCACACAGCAGGAGCGCTGCTATTCGGTTACAAAAAAGATGCTTCATCATTTGGGATTGGAGCCGGAAATGATTGATGTTTTTACAAAAAAACAAAGGCTGGACTTGCTCACAGTTTGGTTTGAAGCGCCAATTGTTAAACCCAAAAAAGAAAAAACCGTTCCACGCCATTATGTAAGAAATATTCATGCGAATATGCACACTTTTATGAAAACCAAATTTTGGGGCAATATCGAAAATCAGCTTACTTACATGGACGCCGCCATTTACGGAATGAGTTTTCTTTTAAACCTGTCCAATATGTATGAGCAGGGCAGATTGATTCCCGATTCAATTCAGGAACAAACGGCAAAACAGATTTATGAGAAACGCAGCAAGGAGTCTGTATTAGACGACATTTTCGAAAACGTATTATACGAAGTGTGGTTTTGTACAAGGTGTTTTTCAAAAGTAAACTTTCGTATGTACGGTTACGAATTTAAACTCGAAAATTCTAAAAGAGCCAACGGTTTATGCTTAAAGGTAACTGTTTTGCTGACGGCGCAGGACAGCGAATCGAAAAAATTTACCCACAATGGCATATCACGTCGCGCTTTCCGCGTGCTGCATACTGCCGACGGGCGGTATGAAAACAAATCGTTCATTCGGCGAAACCTTATTTTTGCTGATGCAAAGGAGAATGAAACGTTGAATATTTACATACAGTCGCATGTATTGCACCGCTTAAAGGAACGTTTGGATACGTACGGACCTGCTCTCCATAATCTTACCGTGCTGTATGCATTCACAAATGGCGTACAGATAGTATCTGCGGGGAGGCAAAAATTATTCTCGTGTCTTACTTCAGATGCTGTACCGATAGGTTATTTTACTTTTTTTGTACAGGGAAGCGATATTGTGATAAACACATTTCTCCCATTATTAAGCCCCGACACACCCGAAGGAAAAAAATTTCACGAACTGCTGCCGCTCAGCAATGATGATATGAATTATCTTGGAATGGATAAAACGAGTTTTTTATTGACTATCGATTTTGAGCAAATTCCTGTATTGAAACAGGCTCTGGTAGAAGCAGGAGTTTGGGCAACAAAATTGAAACTCGACAGTTTGAGTAACGACGGTATAGATGATATAACCAAAACATCAATCGATATGAATAGAACAATTTTTGTGAAAAAATTCTTTGAAAAACTCAGTACAGAAACTGTTCTGTAATAGACCTCTTCGGAAAATATATCAATGTTTTGGCTAATGCCGACGTCAATGACAGAGATGCCTTGTTTCAGTGCCGTTGGCATTAGCCAAAATTAATTTGATGGATAACAATCAATCTTATTTTCCGAATAGGTCTAACCATTAATCATTGGTCGTTAACTATAATCATTTTTTTTAGTGGCTCAATAAACTCAAGGTATTCGGGCATCAACGCCTCCTTGATGGGGTCAACGGGGGGCGCTTCTACCTTGAGCGGATCAACGGCGCTGCCATTTTTGTAGATGCGGAAGTCGAGATGCGGACCCGTTGCCAGTCCTGTTTTACCAACATAGCCAATCAACTGCCCCTGCGTTACAGCGCTGCCCTTGCTCACTCCTTTACCAAAGCCCGAAAGGTGCATATAAACCGAACTGTAAACGCTGTTGTGTTTTATTTCCATAAAATTTCCGCCACCCTTTGGATCCCAGCCTTTGCGAGTAATGCGCCCGTCGCCGATGGCATAAACCGGCGTGCCCGACGGTGCTGCATAATCAACGCCGTGATGCGGACGGTTGATTTTCAATACCGGATGATAACGGTTGCTGCTAAAACGGCTGCTGATTCTCGAAAAATTGAGTGGCGCCTTTAAAAAAGCCTTTCGCAGGCTCTGCCCCTTTTCGTCGAAATAGCCCCACACACTGTCCTGTTGATACCTGAATGCGTAGAACGATACGCCATGATGAACAAACAGAGCGCTGTGAACAGTGTTAATACCAACCGAGTTCCCTTCGACGTATGTTTCATCGTAATCAACCCTGAAACAGTCGCCCTTTTCGATGCCAAAAAAATCAACAGTCCAAGCGTAAATGTCCGAAAGCGTGATAGCGAGCATCGGGTTTAAATTGTTATCCTTAATAGCATTCCACAGCGAAAAAGTGATTTCGCCCGCACCTGTTTTACGGACAATTTCGACAGGTTTGCTGTGTCGCAAAACGGAGGCGCTGTCGTCAACCTGCATCACCAAGTAGTCGATATTGTCTATCTCATAAATAAAAAATTGCGTGCGGAGCGAATCGCGGCTGTGCAAAAAAACATATTTGTTGCCCGATCGTATTTTTTTGACGTCGAATAGCGACTGCGCGTTTGCAGCCAAGCGATGGATGATAGAATAATCAATCTTGCGCGAAAGCAATATCGACGCAAGGCTTTCGTTTCGCCCCACCACGTTCCGCTCCACATAAAACGAATCTTCGGCAAAACCGTAAATCATCACAGGCGGCGGAGGTGGTTCAAACTCCACTGTCGAAAGCGTATCAACCCACTCAATATTCATATCGTTAGTTGCTTTCCATTGCCGTATATATATCGAAATAAATGTTAGTGTAAAAAAAATAATAACAAGCGGTATTAAAAGTTTTTTCTTCATAAAAGTTTTTTATTGTATAGCATCCAAAAAACAGTTGCCCAAAATTTGGTTTGCTTTCTGTGCCTAATCCTAACAGGGCTTAGAACCATGTTAGGGTTTGTGTAATTATTATTTGCAATTTGTATATTGTATTTTGAATGTATAAACTCCTACAGGAACGACATTTTACGAATTTAAAATGGGAAGTTGAAAATTAATAACTCATGTAATGCAGTGTCTTTTTTTATAACGATTTTTCATAAGAAAACCCCTAATGTCATTATAAAAAATGCTTTGCATAACATCAGCAGGCATCATTCGGAAAATGAATGATTGATTTTGGCTAAAGCCATTCACAGTACATCTTCCAACCGCCAACTGAAGCCAACGGCTGGGGTATGCAAGGCGAATCGGCTTTAGCCAAAATCAACTTGACGGACAACCATTGTTTCATTTTCCGAAAAAGTTTAGTCGATAATGCTACCATCTACATCATTTTCAACTTTTCATTTTCAATTTGTAAGAGCCGGGTTTATTTCTTCCCTCCAAATTTACGGAGTTTTATCTCCATAAGAACTTTCTTGGTGTAGAGCGAAAAGTCGCCGTTCATAATCCAGCTGTAATAGCCCATATCGCGGTTGAGCACATCTTCCACCTTTACGCCTTTATATTTTCCAAAATTAAACACCTCCTCATCATTGTCGTTATAGATGATGCGACCTACAAAATCAACATTTCGCTTAAGCGCCGAAAAATTTGAAAGAAAAGCAATATCGTTTTCGAGCGTGTCATAACGCTCAAGTTGCGCTTTCAGTATTTCGAAAGTAGCGCGGGTATCAGCTTCGGCTCCGTGAGCGCCGTCCAGTTCTTTTTTGCAGTAAAACCTGTAGGCAGCCGACAGAGTGCGCGGTTCCATTTTATGAAAAATATTTTGAACATCCACAAAGCGCCTGTCGCGCATTTCAAAATCGATGTCTGCACGCAAAAATTCTTCAGCAAGCAGGGGAATATCAAATTTATTCGAATTAAATCCCCCAATGTCGCACCCCTCCAAAAATTGATAGAGGTGTTTTGCAATCTGTTTAAACGTGGGACAGTCTTTTACATCGTCGTCGTAAATGCCGTGCACCTCCGATGCGCTGGCGGGTATTGCAATTTCGGGATTCAATCGCCGGCACTCCATCTCCTCCTCTCCGTCGGGATGTATTTTAAGAATGGCAATTTCAACAATCCTGTCGGCAAGAGTGTTGATACCCGTAGTTTCCAAATCGAAGAATACGATAGGTTTTTGTAGATTTAAGTTCATATTGTTTCTGTTTTATAACAAAATAATTTTGGGTCGCGAATTTACGCTGTTTTTATTGAAAAAAAAATTCGGCGCCAATATTATTGCGATAAATATATCAACAAACATCTTCGTAAAATAGTAGATTGATTTTATTTGATAAGTAAGTGTTCATAATTAAGCAACATATACTTATAGTAGCGATTCTATTGATGATATACTGTTCACCGCCGTCCCGCATGGAACGAAATGGTGTTAGAATGACGGTTGCAGCACGTTGCCGCGTGCTGTCGGGTACGCAACAAACCATCACATTCCGCCCCATACGAAACGGCACAACGAGATAATGCCGATTTTCTACCAACATGCTGTCCCATGCGGGACACAAAATTGTTGCATGAAAACATTGTACATAATATGTCAAAATGCAATATTTCTTAAAACAGAGATATAACGGTTATTTATATGCGAAATAAATATGAACACATAATTACTTACTGATATTACGCAGGCTCCGAATATTCTTTTCAAAGTATTCCATTTTTGCTTCGGCGTTCTCTCAAAATCGGACAGTAGCCCCGTTTTTTGCTTCTGAATTGCTGTAATTTACCCCGGCATTTCTTCAAAACATGACAAACTCCTCTTTTTTGCGGCAAATTGCCTCCACAGAGGCAATTTTTTATTGCAATCAGCATCAACGTTGCATCCAATTGAAGTAATGATACCTGATTTTCAGGCAATCGCGAAATCAATCGCGGAAACGCTCTCATAAAACACTGCCACGTTGTCATGTTTTTAAGGAAGTTTTTCACTCATCGTGAGGACGCCGACGTGTTTTGAATGAAATTGCCTCTGTGGAGGGAAAAATGGGGTAAAAACAGGAAAACAACCTGTCGGCAGAAAGGAAAGCCATACGTAACATCAGTTACTTGTTTTAATGTGTACTTTCAGCTTTTTAATTGCCCATTCGTAGTGGCTCGAAGTTGCCGAAACGCAGTAGGCGCCCAAGGTGGAAGTGCCTGTCCATGCAAAAGAGTTTTTGGCAAACAGTTCATCGTTTGTAAAAGTTTCAATCAATATCATTACATTTTCATGGCTTTCGTTCAGCATCTTTTTTGCTTCCATCAAGGGCGTATTTTGGTGCTTTTTCCAAAATTCGACATTCATAGCCCCGTAGGTTTTCCAGTTATACGGTTCCGGCAAAAAGGGCTGTACTGCACCGCGGCGGTTGGCATTCACCCAATTCAACAATAGCTGGTGCCATTCGTACAAATGCACCAGCACATCGCGCACGTTCCTGTCCCTGCCCCAATGCGCTTCCTTGCCTGCCGCAGCCATTGCATTGCCAAATGCGGCATTTTGCTGCTCATCGCTCATCGAATCCGTGAGATTACACAACTTGTCGAATTGCTCGTTTGCGGCAATTACTAAATCCGGTTTTGTTGTTGCTCTTGACATATTTTTTATAGATTAGTTGTTTTTCCACCGTACCAAGCGTTTCATGCCGCGTGTAAAAAGCCATGCCATAAATTTTGACTGTCCGTTTTCGACCATTTTCGTGCGGCAAAATTCCTGAAACTCCGTTACCGTACCGTTAAATGTGAATGCTCCGTTTTGGTAGCAATAGCTGCAATACGTTTCGTTCCTGTTGCCATCGGCGTTTGTTCCGCCGCTCTGCGGGTCTTTGCTCATTGGCATTCCGCAACTCTGACAAAATTTGTTTTTTGTGCTCATTGTTTTAATTTTTATGGTTTATAAATAAGGTAATGATTTTTTGCGGGTTGTGATTTACGAATTATAGAAACAGTCGGTATTCCAATTTGCGGGATTACAGGCAATATAATCGGCAATGCGGGCATAATCGGCGGGGTGGCGGATTATGTGTTCGTGGTAATTGCGTTGCCACGCAAAACCGGCATGTGTTTTACGGCATTCAAATGTTGTTCGCCCTTTTAACCAACGAATGATTCGGGATAAATTTTCGTGAAACATTGGATTGTTCATTTGCGCAAAACCGCCACCCGTATCGTCCGTAGGGGCGCGATTAATCGCGCCCCTTTTTGGTTCGCCCAGCATGGTTATATTCTCACGGGTGCAAGTCCCTGACACACCCTGATAGTGGGAAGTGTTTAGCCAAAGCCAAGGGTGTCCATCGTGAGATGGAATCTGAAGGAAGGTGGCGGCAAAGATCGGAAGAGCGTCGTGGAGGGAAAGAGTGTCCAAGTTGGTGTTG
>JAITVO010000342.1 GCA_031285765.1 Cytophagaceae bacterium
TTTTACCACAAAGTTCACAAAGAACACATAAGGTGCACAACGTCATAGTGTCCTTTGTGAACAGCTTCGTGCTCATTGTGGTTTACTTTTAGTGTAAATTAATTTTTGATTCATACTTACATGGATTAATAACTATGTTTTATTCTCCACTCATCCTGCCCCAATCTCTAAATATTCTTAACAGCCGCCAACTATCCGGTAATCTTTTCTACTTTTGCGCTGTCATAAGTTCGGGAGAGAGGTTTTTCCGTTCTTTATTTTCGTTCAACATCTGTAATAACAGCTATTATTGTGAACAATTCAACCAATAACAGTACCGGCAAGCAGCAGTTGCTCGACCGTCGCTATTTGGCGATGGCTGATATATGGGCGCAAAACTCCTACTGCAAAAGGCGGCAGGTAGGCGCATTGCTCGTAAAAAACAAAATGATTATCAGCGACGGATACAACGGCACGCCTTCGGGATTTGAGAACAACTGTGAGGAAAACAATGTTACCAAACCCTACGTTCTTCATGCCGAAGCCAATGCCATTACCAAAGTGGCGCGAAGCAACAACAGTTCCGAAGGTGCAACGCTTTATGTAACTTCTTCGCCGTGCATTGAGTGTGCAAAGCTGATTATTCAGGCGGGAATTGTTCGCGTGGTTTTCTCCGAAAATTATCGTATTGAAGATGGTATTAACCTTTTGAAACGTGCAGGAATTGAAGTAATACAGGTAGAAATATAATTACAAATTAACAATTACGAATTAATAGATTGAACAAATGAAATATAATAACAGTTTACGGCAGATATTATACCCTCTGATACTGGTAGCTGTGCTGATAATTGGCATATTTATCGGACGTTTCCGCAGCAGTAGCAACATGCAAACATCGGCAGGCAGCCGCCTTTTGATATATCCGCAAACCAACAAGGTGGAAAACATCCTGAACCGAATATCCGAAGACTACGTGGATAGCATCGACAAGCAGGATTTAACCGAAAAAATTATCCCCGACATACTAAAACATCTCGATCCGCACACTGTGTATATTTCTGCAAAAGATTTACAAATGGCAAACGAAGAACTCGAGGGCAACTTCGGGGGAATAGGTGTGCAGTTTGACATGCAAACCGACACCGTGATGGTTGTGCAGGTCATTAGCGGCGGACCATCCGAAAAGGTAGGCATCCTGCCCGGCGATCGCATTGTTTCGGTGAACGACAGCACCATTGCAGGCGTTAAAATGAACGCCGACAAAGTAAAGAACCTCCTTCGGGGCGAAATGGGGACAAAAGTCCGCGTTGGCGTGGTGCGGCGGGCTGTTGCCGATACGCTGGAATTTGAAATTACGCGGGGCAATATCCCCCTGTTCAGCGTTGATGTGTCGTATATGATAAATGACTCGGTGGGATACGTCAAGGTGAGCAAGTTTGCCCGAAACACCTATCAGGAATTTCTGGCAGCCATTGCAAAACTGAAAGCCCACAACTGCAAGGATATGATTATTGATATGCGCGAAAATTCAGGCGGCTACTTAGACATTGCCATCAGCATGTGCAACGAGTTTCTATCAAAAGGCGACATGATTGTATATACCGAAGGCAAAGCAAGTCCCCGTCAGATTGTACACGCTACAGGCACAGGAAGCTGTCAGAACGTAGGCGTAACCGTGCTTATTGACGAGTTTAGCGCATCAGCAAGCGAAATATTTGCAGGAGCCATTCAAGACAACGACCGTGGAGCCGTAATCGGGCGTCGCTCCTTTGGCAAAGGACTTGTACAGCAGCCATTTCCGCTGACCGACGGAAGCGAGATACGGCTGACTATTGCCCGTTACTACACCCCAAGCGGGCGATGCATCCAAAAGCCTTACGAAAACGGCGTTGAAGATTATCATCAGGATATACTTACCCGCCTTGAGCATGGTGAATTTTACGAGCGCGACAGCATTGTTCTCGACGAATCGCTGAAAAACTTTACCCGCAACGGGCGTATTGTTTATGGTGGCGGCGGCATCATGCCCGACATCTTTGTACCCGGCGACACTACGGGCATAAACAGCTTTTACCGTTCGGTTTATGGTTACATGTATCAATTTGCGGTAAAATACAGCGACGAAAACAGAGCCGAACTGCATCGCTTCGAAACCGCCAAAGAGATGAGCGCCCACTTGGAATCGGTTTCGATAATGAACAGTTTTATCCGTTTTATCGAAAAAGAAGGTGTGAAAATTAACAATAAAAAGTTAAATCAGTCCCGAACATTAATCAATACATTGCTAAAAGCCTACATTGCGCGGGGCACTCTTGAGGAAGAAGGTTTTTATCCAATAGTTTACGAAATCGACAATATTGCGCAGGCAGCCGTAGAAGCCATCCGAACAGGCGAGGTAAAAGCTGTGCTTGCCGCAAATGAGGAAGAAACGACGGTGGGGGAATAATTTTGGAACATCCAACAATATTCCTTTTTTCTTTCACATACAACGTTGCCTTTATCTGTTTGCTGTTCAATCTTGATTTACTTAAATCTTCTTTATTACATCCTCTTTGCGGTACTTTGCGATATAATATCAATAAAATGTTTGCTCATAGAATTGTGAATATTATTTAAGTAAACACAAATACAAACAAGGCATTTTGAAGATATAGCTCAATTTATTTACTTTTGCCTGTCAAATTATGAAAATGTTAAAAATGTTAAAAAGCACTATAACGTATGTCAGAAACACATTATAACAAAGAGTATTTTTCTTGGCAAAAATCAATAGGGGAATTTGGTGGATGGGCTAATAAGCATAAGTTTTTAAATTATATTTCAAAAGACGATGTGGTTATGGATTTTGGCTGTGGTGGCGGTTTTTTGTTAAAAAATATTATTTGCAGAAAGAAAATAGGTGTTGAAATAAATTCATCAGCAGCAGAAACTGCTCGCCAAAATGGGCTGGAAGTGTATAGCATTGTTGATGATGTTCCTGATGAAATTGTCGATATAATTATTTCAAATAATGCTTTGGAACACACACGCTATCCTCTGCATGAATTAAAAAAGTTGTATAAAAAACTAAAGCCAGGGGAAGGATTGTTTTTGTCGTTCCTTGTGAAAACATAAGTTATAAGTATAAAATAAATGACATAAATCAACATTTGTATTCATGGAGTCCAATGTGTATAGGAAATCTTTTTACAATAGCAGGTTATAGAGTAATTGAATCAAAGTGCTATATACATAAATGGCCTCCAAATTATCAAAAATTTGCTCTATTTGGCTGGAAAATATTCAATATTACTTGCAGAATATACGGGCAATTTGAACGTAGTTGGTTTCAGGTACGTGTAGTAGGAGAGAAAGAAAAATAAAAAAAACAGTAGGGA
The DNA here is from genome assembly GCA_031285765.1 of Cytophagaceae bacterium. GTDB lineage: Bacteria > Bacteroidota > Bacteroidia > Bacteroidales > Marinilabiliaceae > WRMI01. The sequence continues at coordinate 3,360 of JAITVO010000342.1, forward strand.
CAAACGTCGTTTACAGCCGGAACGGTACAATACAGTCAGCTATTGAAGCACAGCAAGCTGTTTCTATTAAGCGTAAAAGCTCTTCCGGTAAAGAGATAAACCGGTCATACACTTTAACAGTACATGTCAAAGCTGTGAATGATGAAATGCCTGTCGGGTTAAACCGTGTTTTAAGGATTCTTGAAAATGGAGTTAAAGATGTACCAGCCGCTTAAATTGAGCATAGCTAATCTTATTGCAGATGCAAAATGTGATTGGCAGTACAAAAATTGTAAAAAATAGCATATCCTAATAGTTGAGAGAGGATAATTTCCACTCTCAACTATAGGAGTAAAAACGTAATAGTTAAGAAAAAAACAAGTATGCGTTGCCCTATAATTGCATTGCGTAGTTATTGAACAGTTTTAAACGCACATAAGCAAAAGGAGTGTACGATGGCATTATTAAAAGAATATGTAGCATGTTTGGTTTCGAGAGTGTTGCCGAAGCAATGGCGAGCGCCGATATGTAAAATTGGCACAGCTACAATAGATGTGCTTGTTACAATAGATTTTTCATTTGGTAAACTGCGATTAATTCAATGTAGATGTAAAAGCTGCTGCAGAGGCAGTTTTTTGCTGTTTGCACCGCTTGTAAAGTAAAGCAAGTTAGATATTTGTTATAATGAATATGAAGAACAACAATACTTCTTTTTTCTGCGAATCATTGTTCCGGTACAAACGCAACAATACGTTAGAAGTTCGTGTGGGGAATCTCGGTTTTGGCGGAAGCAATCCCGTAAGAGTGCAGTCGATGACTACAACTGACACAATGGATGCACAGGCTACAGCAATGCAGTGCATCAGCATTGCAGTAGCCGGAGGCGAAATGGTGCGCATCACAACACAGGGACAGCGCGAGGCTGCCAATCTTGCCGAAATCCGAAAGATTATTTCCGACAAAGGTTGCGATTTTCCTTTGGCAGCCGACATCCATTTTAATCCCACTGCTGCCACGCTCGCTGCCACACTTGTAGAGAAAGTACGCATTAACCCCGGTAACTTTGCTGATGGAGCCAAACGGCTTGATGATGCTGATTTCGATGAACAGAATTACAAAGCAGGCATTAACAACATCCGAAAAAAGTTTGTGCCTTTTCTTGAAACGTGCAAAAAGTACGACAGGGCAATTCGCATTGGTGTTAATCACGGAAGTTTATCGGACAGAATTATGTCGCGATACGGTGATACGCCCGAAGGAATGGTGGAGTCGTGCATGGAATACCTGCGAATTTGTCGCGAAGAGTGTTTCAACCGTATCGTTTTAAGCATCAAGTCGAGCAATACGCGGGTGATGGTTCACACAATGCGGCTACTTGTGGTAACTATGAAAAAAGAGGGAATGAATTTTCCGCTGCATCTGGGCGTAACCGAGGCTGGCAGCGGCGAAGACGGACGTATAAAGTCGGCTGTGGGAATAGGCGCGTTAATGCTCGACGGAATAGGCGATACCATCAGGGTTTCGCTTACCGAAGCTCCCGAAAACGAGATTCCGGTAGCCAAAACTATTGTACAGCATTTCGTTGCAATGGAGAATCATCCACCAATTAAGGCAGTACTTGCCGATTCGTATCACCCCTATGAATATGTTAAATGCCAGTCGCACCGTGTGGCTTCGATTGGCGGCGACCAACCGCCCATTGTTGTTGCCGATTTTAGAGGAAGAGGGATGCCATCAACATTTAAAACAGCGCCCGATGCCATTATCGTAAGCCAGCCTGTTGATGCTGATATTTTACAGATTATTCCTTTTAATGCAGTTTCCGAACTGACTCCAACAGTGCTGCCGCTCTACAAAAGAGAGGAGATAAATATGATAGCGAATGCGCCTGCTGTTCTGAAATTAACATACAACGGTTTGAACGACGAAGCTGTTGCTTTTATGAAAAGCCATAAGGACATTATTATTCTGCTAACCACCTCACATCAAAATGCCACTGCCGAACAGCGTGCTTTTTTCCTTGCGATGAATGCGTTTGGCTTAACGCATCCGGTTATTGTTCACCGTGAGTACAATATTTTATCGAAAGAAGAATTTCAAATTATATCGGCAACCGATGTCGGAGCGCTTTTTCTCGACGGCTTTGGCGATGGACTGCTGTTACACGTACCAAAAATAAACATTGAAGATTGCATCGAAACATCTTTCTCCATATTACAGGCATCAAGAGTACGGTTTTCGCGTCCCGAATACATTTCGTGTCCGGGTTGCGGACGCACCCTTTTCGACCTTCAAACAACCGTTGAAACCATAAGGAGTAAAACATCGCACCTCAAAAACCTGAAGATTGCCGTTATGGGATGTATTGTAAATGGAATTGGCGAAATGGCTGATGCCGATTATGGATACGTGGGAGCGGGCGCAAAAAAAATATCGCTGTTCAGAAACAGAGAAATCATCAAAAAGAATATTCCCGAAGAAAATGCCGTTGAAGAGCTGGTTGAACTGATTAAACAGGATGGCAACTGGAATGAGGCAATTATTGAGCGCAGATAACCCGTTTTTTTGCGGATTGTAATTAATGGCGAATCAACAGCCGGTTTTTGGCTAAAGCCTCCGTTGTCCACCTCTCATCCGTTAGCTAATGCCAATGGCTAAAGGATGTAAGGCAAATCTTTCTAATCGCCTGAAATCAGTGAATTAACTAAAATGGATAATATTTTTATCAGAATATTTGCAGGATTAATCGTATTTGTGGTATTTTTATCCGCTTAAAAAATGTATTTTTGAGGCGCAAATAAACATCAATAATGTCGAGTATCTTTAATATTCAGCATTTTAAATCGAAAAAGAGATGCAGTTAAAAGAGTTTATTATCGTAAAAACATAATTTTATTGCGTTTATTTTGAGTTTGTCAAGATGTTTTTATAAATTGCGCCGCTGTTAATAACAATCTATCAATAAACAAAATGATGAAGCCATTTTTTTCATTACTGTTTGTAGCGCTTCCGTATATAGTTAGCGCTCAAAATACTGAGTTGCGAGGTACATATCAGGGTGAGAATCTTTATGTTCAAAATCCGTTTGCTGCGTTAGGCGTAGGGTTTTGCGTATATGAAGTTACTGTCAACGGAATGACCACTACTGACGAAATCAATTCAAACGCCTTTGAAGTCGATTTAGGCGTATTTGGGTTTTATATCGGTGAACAGATTAATGTTTCCGTAAAGTGCAAAGAAGGTTGCACTGCAAAAGTTTTAAATGCGGACGTGCTCAAACCCCGTGCTTCATTCGAGATTGTATCGATGAAAACAGAAAGGGAAAACCTTGTTTGGACAACACGTCAGGAAACAGGTCCCTTAACTTTTTATGTTGAACAGTTCCGCTGGAACAAATGGGTAACAGTGGGCGAAATAATGGGGAAAGGAACTCCCGAACAGCACTCATACACTGCTCCGTTAAGATTAAATTCGGGGGAAAACAGGTTCCGCCTGCGCCAGACTGACAGCCGCAAAAAAAATAAGTATTCAAAAGAAATTGTGATGACAAGCAATGTTCCCCCTGTATCCTATTCTGTTGAGGGAAATACACAAATTGTGTTTACGCAGCCTACAATGTACGAAGTTTACGATTCGTACGGAAGAATTGTCTTTAAAGGATACAGCGATATTCTGAAAATCGACAGCCTCGAAAAAGGCAGGTACTATCTTAATTTTGATAATAAGTTAGACCAGTTCACAAAAAAATAGAATACAGTTTTGTACAAATTACGATAATAAACTTCCTGAAGTTTCAACTGTTGAGAGTTAAGAGTTCCCTGTGCTGAACTCTTAACTCTCAATCTTTTATTTTAATTTATCAATTTGCCTGTGCCGTCCCTGCCAATATCCGGTTTTACCCTCGCGTGCTTTATTTAAGCTGCATTACCTGCTGTTTCGCGCCACCTTTTTTATCGCTCCAAATCCGCACTCGTCGATGCACAGGCCGCACTGCACGCACGCGCCCGTATCTATGGTGTGCACCTTGTATGGCGTGTAGGGAATGGCATTTACCGGACACGCTTTTGCGCATTTTGTGCAGCCAATACACTCATCGGTAACAACGTACTTCACCATATCCTTACACACGCCCGTTTTGCACACGCCGCCTACATGTTCCACGTATTCGTGGCGAAAATATTTCAATGTGGTAAGTACCGGATTGGGCGCTGTTTTGCCCAAACCGCAAAGCGACATTTTTTTTACATTTACGGCAAGTTCCTCTAATTTTTCGATATCGCCCGGTTCGCCTCTGCCGCTGCAAATTTTGTCAAAAATATCGAGCATACGGCGTATGCCAACTCTGCAAAACGTGCATTTGCCACAGCTCTGGTCGCAGGTAAAGTTCAAAAAGTAGCGGGCTACGTCCACCATGCAGTCGCTTTCGCTCAACACCACCAAACCGCCCGAGCCCATCATGGCGCCCATCCTGTTAAAGGCGTCGAAATCGACTGCTACGTCGCACAGATGCGCCGGAATACAGCCGCCCGACGGTCCGCCAATTTGCACAGCCTTCAGCTTTTCGCCTTTATCTACGCCGCCGCCTATTTCGTTAATGATGCGATTGAGCGTAATTCCCATCGGTACTTCAATCAGTCCGCCGTGCCGTATTTTACCTGCCAGCGCAAAAACCTTTGTTCCGCTGCTTCCTTCTGTGCCTGTGCTGGCATAGCTGGCAGCGCCCTGTCTTATTATATACGGTATCTGGCTCAGTGTTTCTACGTTATTCACCAGTGTGGGCTTTGCATACAGTCCATTCGCTGCGGGATAGGGCGGACGCTGCTTGGGAAATCCGCGTTTGCCTTCGATGGATGCTATCAGAGCGGTTTCTTCGCCGCAAACAAACGCGCCGGCGCCTTCAAAAATCGAAATTTCGAAATTGAAGCTGCTGCCTGCAATCCTTTCGCCCGCAAGGTTACGCTCGCGGCACAGCTCAATTGCTGTACGGATGCGCGTTACGGCAAGCGGATACTCGGCGCGGATGTAAAAAATACCTTTGCCGGCGCCAACGGCATAGCCGGCAATCATCATTCCCTCAATAACTTTAAATGGGTACGACTCCAGCATCATACGGTCCATAAAAGCGCCGGGGTCGCCCTCGTCGCCGTTGCAAATAACGTACTTTTCGCTTTCGGCGGAAGCCGCCACTATTGCCCACTTGTTTCCCGTAAGGAAACCGCCGCCGCCGCGTCCGCGAATGCCGCTCCTGCGAATGGTTTCGACTGTTTGGGCTGGCGAATGCGACAATACTACGGTGCGAAGAGCCTCAAAGCCACCGTGTGCCATGTATTCGTCGATATTAAGGGGTGTAAGAATGCCATAACCTTCGGTCGAAATGTGTTTCTGCCCGGCAAGGAAGCTGTCGATGACGCCTGTTCGCTCGCTTTCCGACTTCCAAATAACGTTATCCCACGTTGCGTCGGTATGAAAGGTGTCAATTTCGTTAATAATCCTGTTTTTCAGTCTTTTCAGTATGCCTGCCGGCTTAAAGTGGCGATGCAGGATTTCTTTAATTTCGGCTGCTCTTACATTTGGGTAGCGCGTAACTGTTCCATCCTCAAGCGCAACATCAATCAGCGGCACTTTGTTGCACACGCCAACGCATCCTACCGTCTTAATGTTTACTTCAATACCGAGTTCGCTGGCTGCTTTTGCAAGTTGCCTGTAAATATCTGCCGAGCCGCTTGCCATGCAGCACGAGCCCATTCCCAAACGGATTTCGCCCCGCGTTTTCATCCGCGTTGCCTTTGTGCTTTTGTGCTCGGCAGTTTCGGCAAGCGACAGGAAATCGGTAATTATTTCGCCCACCTTTCCGGGCAATACATGCCCGTATATTTTTTCGTCGATTTGTACTACCGGCGCAAGTGTGCAGCATCCGAGGCAGGCTATTTTTTCTATCGAAAACAGCTGGTCGCCTGTTGTAACGCTGTCGCCTTCCATTTTGAGATGGCGGCGAAACGAGTCGTACACATTTGTGGCGCCTTTTACATGGCAGGCTGTTCCGGTGCATACTTTTATAAGGTGCTTTCCGTAAGGGATGTGCCTGAACTGTGCATAAAACGTTGAAACGCTGATGAGTTGTGCTCTGTCGATTTCGGTGCGCTCGTAAATGCGCTCCAACACAGCCGCCGGCAGGTAGTTAAACCGCTGCTGCAATGCCTGTAGCAACGGAATAATATGGTTGCGCTGTGTGCCAATGCTGTTGATAACTGCATCGGTTTCGGCAATTATTGCTGTTTGGCTTTCGCCGATGGCTGATGTGCAGTTGCAGTTCATAATGAATAATTTAAGATTCGTTTTTATTGCTCACAGATGGCGCGGATGATGCCGAACTGGTGCTGAATATAATGGCAAACTGCTTTTTGTTATAACTCATGTTGCGCAGTATTACTTTTGATAGCCTTGAAAAGGCTGAATCTTCATAACCGTATGCAAATGCAGGGGCGGGATTTGCCCGCCCAGCGCAGCTTGCGGCAAACAAACAGCAGAACGGCTGCCCGTAAAGGCAGAACCAATACATTCACATCTGTTCTGCCATTGCGGGCAGGGAGATACTGGCGTCATTTTTCCGCAGGAAGCACTGGGCGGGCAAACCACGCCCCTACATTTGCGGTTATGAA
>JAITVO010000350.1 GCA_031285765.1 Cytophagaceae bacterium
GGGGAAGCTGTTCCGGAAGGGCTTACGTGGCAGTGGGACTTTGGAGATGGCAGCACCGCCGGCACCACAGATGCTACTCACTCCTACACAACTGCAGGTACATACACCGTAACACTGACTGGCGGCGATGCGGGCATAACCGACACATTCACCTTTAAAGTAACCGTACTCCCCAGTCCTGTCTTTACCCTTGCACCGGCTGTAAGCGGCTGCGAAAGCGTTGATCTCTTGCAGCTCGAACCGCAAACAGGCAGCATCGAGGGTTTAACTATTCAGTATTTCGATGCAAACGGTGATGAATGTTCCGCTGCTGTAACCGTGTCGGGCACTTATTACATTACAGGAACCGACGATGCAACCGGTTGCTCGCACACCGTTGCGGTTGAAGTGGAAATTAATCCGCTGCCGGTTATCAGCGGCATTACCACAACCATGCTTCCCGCCCCTGCTCCACTCTACACCTTTGAGTTCGAAGCCGGAGTAACCGGCAACATCACCGGTTGGCTGTGGGATTTTGGCGGCGGAATCACAAGCAGTGCCGAAAAGCCGCAACATCAGTACGTTGTTACAGGAGCGCAAACCGTTGAATTAACCGTTACTACCGATAAAAACTGCGAAGCAACCCACTCTTCCACCTTCGAGATTCAATATCTGGATGCAGCATTTGAAACCGACATTGAACAGCAGTGTCTGGAAGGTAATCAGTTTACCTTTACCAATACCTCAACGCTCAACGGGGAAACCGTTCCTGAAGGGCTTACGTGGCAGTGGGATTTTGGAGACGGCAGTACCGCCGGCACCACAGATGCTACTCACTCCTACACAACTGCAGGTACATACACCGTAACACTGACTGGCGGCGATGCAGACCTTACTGACAAGTACACTGTTGCGGTTACGGTTATCGAAATGCCCGAAGTAAACGATGTGGACAACTTTCTGTTATGCAACGGCACTCAAGTTCCCGAATATGTTTTTACAGGCAATCCGGCGGCAAAAGTCGAGTACCGATGGGAAAAAACAGGCGGCGACAGTATAGAGGGGCTTCCACTGTCGGGTATTGATGCAATACCTGCATTTACAGCAACCAATACCACCGGCAACATTCTTGTTGCTAACTATCGTGTAACTCCTGTTTCAACTGCCGAAACCGCATGTGTGGGCATTGCCGGAACATTTACTATAAGAATACTTCCAAAAGCTGCAGTTGTACTGACTAATGATACGGTTAACAGTTGCCAGTCCGACAGTTTTTTTGAACTCTACTTTGAGGGCGACAATACTTCTCATTTTTATGCCGTAATGTTTGACGAAGCGGCGCTAAACGAAGGATACAGCAACATTGCATTTGCAGAGCTTGCCGGCAATACGGTACGCATACCCCAGCCCGCCGGTGTTGCCGAAGGCGTTTACAACGGAAAGCTGTTAGTGGGGTTCGATGGCTGCAACATAACCGACACGATTGACTTTAGAGTAATTGTATCCACACTTCCCAACATTGTTTCACAACCGGTCAGTACGCTTGTTTGCGAAGGAATGGAGTTTTCACTCACTGTTTTGGCGCAGGGCGAAAACCTTGCCTATCAGTGGTACAAAGACGGTGTGGAAATCGCAGGCGCTGTTGCCGGTACCTATTCGGTACCGGCGGTGCAGGTGAACGACTCTGTAGCTGGAAAATATTATGTAGAAGTTATTTCGCACTGTGGCATTGTCCAGTCCAGTGAAATAACGATAAACAGAGTCGGCAGTTTCAGCATCCTTGCCAAATGGGGCGAACCGGTACTGTTTGTATCCAACCGGAACAGTGCTGGCGAAATCGTCGGATACACATCGTATCAGTGGTACAAAGACGATAGAATAATTGACAATGCCGTTTATCAATACTATAAAGTGCAGGAAGGCGACGAAGGTGTGTTTGTTGTACGCGCTTTCCGTGCCGACGAAAGCTATGCCGAAAGCTGTCCGCTTTATTTTGGTGTTTCGAACAGCAATGAGCAAAAAACAATAAGCATTTATCCGAATCCTGTGCGCACAAGCAACCTGTTGCAGGTCGAAAACCTGTCGCCGGAAAACAGCGACAGTGAAATAACACTCGAACTGTACGACATGACGGGACGGCTGATTGAGAAACGAAAAACACTCTTTCCTGCCAAAGTAGAGATAACCCTGCTTCCCAATGTATATATATTACAACTGTCGGACAACAGCGGCATCCTGAAAACAGAGAAAATAGCCGTAACAAGATAGGCTGTTAATGACTAACAATCAATAACTGTAATGAAAAAAATATTCAGCATACTTCTTATAATAATATCTGCAAGTCCTGCCATTGCGCAGTGGAAAAAAACGAAACAGTACGTCCGTTACGGGCACGGGCAGTCGCACCTTTCGGTATCGGCAAAAGCGGGTTACTCGCAGTTCCTTTATGCGCTCGACGATGCCAATGCCGAAAATACGGGAGGATTTGGCTACGGATTGAATGTGAATTACTGGTATTATTTCAAATACAACTGGGGAATAGCCACAGGCGCAGGGCTAACGTATTATGGTTCGAACATTAAATATGCCGGTTCGTTTAACAGCAATCCCTTACTGGAAGTTTCCGGAATGATTGACGAAGACACGGGTGAGGAGTACAGCCTTCGCTACACGCTGAAAAACTGGCAGGAGCGGCAGCAGGCGTACATGGTTGAAATTCCTGTAATGATTAGTTTCCAAACGCCCCTCTATTTACGCAAACGGATATTTGTCCGTAAATTGCAGTACCGCAACAGGTTTATCCGCGCCAACAATTCACAGTGGCGGTTTTATGCCAATGCAGGAGGCAAGCTAATGCTGCCCGTTTTCGGAAATCACTGCGGAGTAATGCCCGGCAGCGAACTGTCGGTTTGGGGATATTATCCACAGTACGACATCAACTTTGGCAACGGCGAAAACCTTGTGGAATATGGCTTCGGCACCAACAAAAACATTGCGGGAGAAGCGCCGTTTAAACAGCAAAAACTGCTTCTTAAACCAAACTTTGCTGTTTCGGTAGAAATTGGCATTACGGCACGCCTGCACGAGCACAGCAAACAGGAACTGATGCTGGGCATCACCGCCGACTACGGTATTAACAGCATCCGCAAGGGCAGCAAAGAAAACAGCCCGCTGCTTGGACCCGACAGCAGTGTCCACCAAACCAATCACCGTTTTATTGGCGACCACACCATTTACAGCGGATTCATCAATTCGTCGATGCTGAAAAACAACCGGATAAATACACTTTTCATCGGCTTTAAAACAGGACTGCGCTTTGGACTTGGAAAGTAAGACATGGCATGTGTACGCCGTTTTCAGAAAAGGCATTATTGTTCATGCTGCGCAACGAGGCTGTTCAAAAGTTTTTTTCAGAAGATATCATCTTTGTACAATGTCACATGAGAGTGTGCAGGGATGGGGGGGGTGCCCAAGCGTGAAACTGAAAGCTGCTCTCCAGAAAATCACTTTCGAAAAGGCACTGTAGCAGCATGTTTCGAGATGACGCATCTGCGCACGTATGTAAATAGAGGATGAAAATAACGATAAACAGACGCTTTCTATTTTCCGAAGAGGTCTAATATACAACGGGCTGTTTTTTTGCCATCTCTGTTTAAAATTTATCAACAACTTATCAACACGTGCCTGTTCATAAATTATTCTTTTGCGCAAGCAAATTTTTATTACTTTCGCGTCCCCTTTTGGGAAAATATAAGATAATATTTATGGCAGAACGAAGATCAAACAAAAACAGCGGTAATGTGCCTCCTGCTGATATAACGGGCAAAATGCCTCCGCAGGCAGTTGAACTCGAAGAGGTAGTGCTGGGCGCCATGCTGCTCGAAAGAGACGCCTTTGCTACGGTTACCGAAATACTGAAACCCGAATGTTTCTACAAAGAGGCGCACCAGCTTATTTACGAAGCCATTGGTAACCTTTTTTCGCGCGAGCAGCCTATCGACATGCTAACGGCAACCGAAGAGTTGCGCCGCATGGGAAAACTTGAAGAGGCAGGCGGTGCATTTTACGTTACACAGCTTACAGGCAGGGTGGCGTCGGCAGCGCATATCGAATACCATGCGCGCATTGTTTACCAGAAATATTTGCTGCGCGAAATCATTATGCTTTCGAGCGGATTCCAAACAAAGGCTTATGACGATACCGTAGATGTTGAAGATTTGCTCGAAGAAGCCGAAAACCAGCTCTTTCTGCTTTCGCAGGGAAGCATGAAGCGCGATGCCACGCAAATTAACCCCGTACTTGCCGAAGCCATCGAAAAAATACAGATTTCGGGCGAGCGTACCGACGGATTAAGTGGCGTTCCTTCGGGCTTTATGCAGCTCGACCGTATTACGTCGGGATGGCAGGCGTCAGATATGATTGTAGTCGCCGCACGTCCTGCGATGGGGAAAACCGCGTTTGTACTCTCAATGGCAAAAAATATGGCAGTGAAATACAAACAGCCCGTAGCCTTTTTCTCGCTCGAAATGTCGAATGTGCAGCTGGTAAACCGCTTGATTGTCTCCGAAACCGAACTGCCTGCCGATAAAATCAAAAACGGCAACCTTTCGCAGGAGGAGTGGGAACATCTTTACGCAAAGGTTAAAAATCTGGAAGACACCCCTCTCTTTGTTGACGATACGGCAGGGCTCAGCATATTCGAACTGCGTGCCAAATGTCGCCGTCTGAAAAAACAGCACAACATTAAGGCAGTCATCATCGACTACCTTCAGTTGATGAACGCCAGCGGAATGAAGCCGGGAAACCGTCAGGAAGAAGTAAGTATGATTTCGCGTTCGCTCAAAGGGCTTGCCAAAGAGCTGAACATCCCCGTTATTGCATTGTCGCAGTTAAATCGCGGCGTAGAAGGGCGTACAGGCGAAGGGAAGCGTCCACAGCTGTCCGACTTGCGCGAATCGGGAGCTATTGAACAGGACGCCGATATGGTACTCTTTATCCATCGCCCCGAATACTACGGTATTACAGAAGACAGCGATAACAATTCATTGCTGGGTGTAGCCGAAATTATTGTTGCCAAGCATCGTAACGGAGCTACCGGCGATGTACGCCTGCGATTCCGCCCCGAAGTAATCCGCTTTGAAGATTACAGCGCCGGTGGTTTTGGCGAAATAGTACAAACATTCGGCTCCAAAATGAACAGCACAGCATCGACGACGCTCTCGCCCGCCACCACCGCAGGAAACGGAATGCCATTTGACGGAAGTTTCAGAGAATCGTCATTTTAATGATTGTACCTCATTCGGAAAATGTAATAATGATTGACCATTGTTACATTTTCCCGAAGAGATCTTTATCTTTTTCTTGAGGCGCTGTTAATAAATATGTATTCTTTTAATACATCACACCATTTTTCTCGACACAAGCCAATACATTTAGCCAGCAACTGCTTATATTTGCAGCCGTATATGCTGTCTAATCTATCCGCTTTAAAAAAACAATGAACAGATGAACATCACATTTATAACCCCGCCATCGCTCGACACTTACAAGCCTGCCGAACGCACAGCCGGCTGCACCCGAATTGTTTACGACATGCCCAATATTTACGAACTGACCGTCGTAGCTATACTCGAAAAAGCAGGGCACAGCATAGCATACCGAAATTTTGTGCTTGAGAGGGCTTCCGAAAAAGATTGTAACGATTTTCTGAAAAAAGATTGCAGCGACATCTATTTTTTTTGGACGGTAAACCTCTCCATGCCCACCGATTTGGAACTTCAGGCACGAATCCGCAACGCGCATCCCAATGCGTTCTGTATTTTTCTTGGACCTGGCGCAACATTTTTTACATCCGCCTTTCTTACGCACGAAAAAAACATTGTAGTACGCGGCGAACCCGAAGAAACCGTAGCCCAGCTGATTGCGCTTATCGCAAAAAGCGAAGAATGGACACACCTGCAGGGTATTTCGTACATGCGAATTACCGACCATACAGCCGTTCACAATCCGCCCCGCCCGCTTATCAAAAATCTGGACAAACTGCCTTTTGCCGCCATTCATCATATCAAAAAATATACATTCTCGAACCCTAAACTAAAGCTGTCGCCCTATATTACAATGGTTACATCGCGCAACTGTCCGTTTAAATGTATTTACTGCGTACCGAGTTCGCTCACATTTGCACGCGAAATTGAGTATAAACGCGAGCACCACGGCAAAAAACCACCCGTAGCATTCCGCTCTGCCGAAAATGTGATTGCCGAAATCGACCAGCTTGCCCGCATGGGCTACAAAGCCATCGGTTTTATGGACGACAATTTTATTGTTGCCAAAAATCGCTTGCGCGAGATAGGCGAAGCGCTTTTGAAACACAATATTGTGTGGGGATGTCAGGCACGTGCCGACGCCATTGACGATGAGGTGGCAGCAATGCTCAAAAAATATAACTGCCGGTATGTCGATTTGGGCGTAGAGTCGTTTAACAACGAAATCCTTCGCTACATCCGAAAAAACATTACCGAGCAGCAGATTTACTCGTCCATCAACACACTCAAAAAGCACAGCGTTCCCGTAAAACTGAACATACTTATCGGCACAAGCCCCATCGAAACCGTCGAAACCATCAAAGATACACTGCAAAAAGCCAAAAAACTGAAAGTCGATCAGGTAATGTTCAACATTGTATCGCCATTTCCGGCAACAGAATTTTACGATTTGGCAAAAGAGAACGGATGGATTGAAGGCGGCGAATACACGCCAACCGACGTTCAGCGCAATTCCATATTGAACTATCCCGCACTTACATCGGCACAAATGGAACGCCTGCTGTTTCGCAACAACTTGCGCTTTTACCTTTCGCCCGCGTTTGTGTGGCATAATATCCGCAAATTTTCGTCGTTCACCGATTTCAGGATAGCGCTGAAAGCATTAAAAGTAAAACTGTTTGGATAAATGAAAAAGCTAAGCATCGTCCTTTTAACATGGAATTCGGAGCGCCATGCAAGCCATTGTCTGGAGTCGATAATGGCAATCGACCGCAATAAAGAAATTATTATTGTGGATAATGGCTCAACCGACGGCACACTCGCAATTTTAGAACAGTACGCAACACGTCCCCACATCCACATCGTAAAAAACAGCGTCAACAGAGGCGTTTCTGCCGGACGCAACACCGGACTGAAAATGGCAACAGGCGACGCTATTTTGCTGCTCGACATCGACACAGTTGTAAACGCCGAAGCCATTGATGCACTTATCAATTACATTGAGCAGCATCCCGACTGCGGAATTTGCGCCTGCAAACTGATCAACCGTGCCGGATTTGTGCAGAACAGCTGCCGCAAGTATCCGCGCCTTAGCTATAAATTCCGCAACGTGCTAAGTTCTGTTTTAGAAAAACATAATTGTTTCAGAAAATGGAAAGCCGCCATCGACCACAACAATCAGTCGCAGTTTTATCACAGCAAAATGCTTGGCAAATCACCCTTTGAAGTTGAATATGTAATTGGCGCCTGCCAGCTCATGCCGGCATCAGTTATCAAAAAGGTGGGATTGCTCGACGAAAACATATTTTACGGTCCCGAAGATGCCGATTTTTGCCTTCGCGTTCATCAGTCAGGGCTCAAAGTAGTATATCTTCCATACGTTTCAATAATGCACGACTATCAGCAGATAACCAACCGCCGCATTTTTTCACCAATGAGCCGGATACACATAAAAGCGCTGCTTTATTTTTTTAGAAAACACAGAGGGAGAAAAGTGAAAAACAAAGAGTAAAGAACAGGCTATCTTTCTTATATAACCCATGTTGCACATTTGCTTGAATTAAAAAGTCGGCAGAGCCAAAAACCTTATTTTTAGCGCTGCCGACTTTTTAATTCAAAAAAAACACGCAACAGTAATATTAAAATGATAAGTAGATGTTCATAATTATTTCACATAAGTAAGTACTCAAATAAAATTGATTTGCGAACAGAAGCAACAATGGGGCATGCCCCATTGCCGATGCAGGATAATGTGAATTAATT
>JAITVO010000034.1 GCA_031285765.1 Cytophagaceae bacterium
TATTCGTCTTCAGTTCCAAGTTCGCTCAAGTCGGTTGTTTTCATTGGGTTTGTCGATATTTCGGCATACTCTTTCCTGTTTTTATAAACATCAATTGCCAAATAGATTGCCGAAAGGAACGATTCGTGGTTAGCTTTGTTCTCGCCTGCAATTTCAAAAGCGGTTCCGTGGTCGGGCGATGTCCGCACAATCGAAAGTCCAGCCGTATAATTAACGCCTGTTTCAAATGCTACGGCTTTAAATGGCGTCAGTCCCTGATCGTGATACATTGCGAGAATGGCGTCGAAACTTTTTACGCGGTTAGAGCCAAACAGTCCGTCGGAAGCGTAGGGTCCGAATGCCATGATTTTCTCTTTGCGTGCATCTTCGAGCGCGGGTATGATGATGTCTTTTTCTTCGCTGCCCAGCAGTCCGTCGTCGCCCGCATGAGGATTCATTCCGAGCACAGCTATGCGTGGTTTGCGAATGTTGAAATCAACTTTGAGCGTATTGTTCAGAATTCGGATTTTATTCAAAATCCTTTCTTTTGTAATGGCGCTTGCCACATACTTCAGCGGAATGTGTCCTGTAACCACGCCAACGCGCAGTTCGTCGCACACCATCAGCATCAACGCTTCGCTGCCGAATGTGTTTGCCAGATACTCGGTATGACCGGGAAACTCGAACCTTTCGGACTGAATCACCTTTTTATTGATGGGAGCGGTAACAAGTACGTGGATAGCGCCTTTCTTTAAATCGGTAATAGCGCGTTCAAGGGCTTTGCAGGCAGCGTCGCCACCCATTTCGGTAGGTTTGCCGAGTTCGACGCGAATAGTGTCGTCCAAGCAGTTTACCAAATTGTACCTTTTAGGATGCGCCTCTTCTCCAGTTCGGATATTGTTAAAATTGATACCCGGAAAGTCGAGCGCCTTTCTGTGATAGGCTGCCACTTTCGACGAGCCGTAGATAACGGGCGTACATATTTCCAACATTCGCGGGTCGGACAGCGCTTTGAATATAATTTCGTAACCGATACCGTTGATGTCGCCCTGCGTGATGCCTACTTTTATTCTTTCGTTACTCATAATTAATGATGTTTACACTGTATTTTCAACCGCCCTTACGCGAACAGATATGAAAACCGGCGATGATTTAACGCCGCGAAAGTACAAAAATTATTGTTATCAACTCTCAACGCAAAATAAGTTTTGTTGGGATGCTATTATATCCGTAACAAAATTTCCTGTATTTACATGTAAATAAACAGTTATACCTCAATGTTACGCAGTGTTCCTTTTTATAACACCGTTAGGTGGTTCCTGTGTATAACCTTAAGTTTGCGGTACGAATAATATCAAGGTTAGATTTTATCACTTTTGTTGTATGAAAGGAAAGACTTAACCGACCGGCGAAGTTAAACTCTGCGCATAATCAGACATTAAAGTCTATTGGGAGAATAAGAACTCCACCGGTCAAAACAGAGGGCACAGAATAGAATGTTAGGTATTAGACTTCTTTGGAAAATAGTATTGAAACGCACATTTACACCTGCTCAACCGTTCATCCTGACAAGGGGATTAATCCCCTTGTTAATAGAGATGCGGCATCAGCAGCAATGGGGCATGCCCATTGTCAAAAGGAACGGTAGAATATCCGCGAAAGCGATGAGATGGCGGTTGTAAATAAAACATCCTGTTGCTATTTTCCGAAGAAGTCCATTGAAGTCTATTTAATGTTTTAGTACACAGTAGTTTCCGATTAAATCATTAAAATCGCTTGAGTTACAGCTTTTCTTTTGCGAAAGATTAGTAAAAAACAAGTGTTCTTCGCTTATTTAGGCGACAGAAATCAGGCGAATAATGCAGCGCAATACAACTACTCTGTTTATTTACAAACAGCCACAAAAAGACATTGTGCACATCAATAAAGAAATTATACTCAAACAGAATTAATTTGCGAATAAAAGCAACAAGGGGATTAATCCCCTTGTCAATAAATAAAACTGAACAGTTAAAAACTGGAATCCTCTGTTATTTGCAAACCATTTTTGTTTGAGTATAAAAAGGTAGAAAATAAACAATTGCTATACACCGCACAGTGGAAAGTAAAATAATTAAATTTATTACTCTCAATTCTTCACACTCAACTCACACAGCTCTTTTGTTACATTCGTCTCAATCCGTTTTTCTACATCTTCGAGGGCGGCTTTCTGGAACTTTTCTCCGGTTATTTTTTCGTAAAGTTCGATGTAACGCTCCGAAACGCTGTTCACAAACGCATCGCTCATTTCAGGAACACACTCCCCGTCTTTGCCCTGAAATCCATTTTCGATGAGCCACTGACGCACAAATTCTTTCGACAGCTGACGTTGCTGTTCGCCCTTTTGCTGACGCGCTTCGTAACCGTCGAGATAAAAGTAGCGCGACGAATCGGGTGTATGAATTTCATCAATTAGATAAATTTTACCGTCCTTTTTGCCAAACTCGTATTTGGTATCAACCAAAATCAATCCCATCTTTTCAGCCATCTCGGTTCCGCGAGTAAACAAGCGACGAGTGTAATCTTCGAGCATCCGGTAATCGTCTTCGGAAACAATTCCTTGCAGGATAATTTCTTCGCGTGAGATGTCTTCATCGTGTCCTTCGGCAGCTTTGGTAGTAGGCGTTATAATGGGCTGGGCGAATTTTTGATTTTCAACCATGCCGTCGGGCATCTCAATGTCGCATAGTGTGCGTTTGCCCAATTTGTATTCGCGCCAAGCATGTCCCGTAAGGTATCCACGAATAACCATTTCTACTTTAAAAGGTTCGCAAAGATGCCCAATGGTAACCATTGGGTCGGGTACTGCCACTTTCCAGTTGGGAACAATGTCGGCGGTGGCATCCAAGAAATGTGCTGCAATTTGGTTCAGTACCTGTCCCTTGTAGGGGATTCCACGCGGCAACACCACGTCGAAAGCCGAAATGCGGTCGGACACAATCATTACAAGATATTTATCGTCGATGTTATATACATCGCGAACTTTCCCTACATACAACTCTTTTTGACGGAGAAAACAGTAATTGGTTTTTACAATAGCGTTATTCATATTGTTACTATTAAATTTTATCGTATTAATCAGGAATGATTACAATATTACAGAGACGCACAACCATCGTGCGTCTCTGCTTATCATTGAAGTTAAAAATCACCGTATTTGAAGCGCTTTCGGTTCTATTTTCGTACCGGCTCCGGTTACTTTGTACCACGAACTGTTGTCGTTCATCGTAATATAGCGCCTTTCTTCGCTGCGATAATGCCAGTCCTTGTCGTTCTGGTAATATATTTGTGTTCCGCTTGATTCCAGAATATTTACAATTTCGTTGTTATGATAATTGTCCTCATCGTAATCGGTATAGGCACGTTGTCCCATCTGCGAATAGAGGCTGTTCAGTTCCGAAAACAAATCGTTCAGTTCCTTGTCGGGTTCTTTGGCGTTCAGCCCAATGCGTTGCGCCTCGCGAAGCATAATTGGATAACCATGCGAAGGATAGTCGGAGTTGAGGTGCCGACTAATCTCACAGGCTTTATCGGTATCTTCCATGTGGTACGACAAAATGTCGGTACACAGCTTTACGGATAGCGACCCCGCACGGTCAACAGCCCCAAAAACAAGGGGATGAATGTACTGATACAAGTCGTGGTAGGGGTTGCCTTCACTGTTTTCCTTGTTCCACAGATTGAGTACACGTGCCAATTCGTCCTGACTGACGCTTACCAGATTATTATTTTTATCGACAGGCGATAAATCGTGGGTTACCGAAGTGTCCACTGCACTCAAATAGGCTAACGGTCCCATCAAAATTTCGTCGGCGCCCAGCGCCAGCATGGTAGCTGCCGATGCACATTCGCCTTGAACAACGGCTACCAGTTTTTGCGTATGTTGCCGCAGCAAATTGACAATACGCAGTGACGCTTTTCCATCGCCGCCGTCCGACTTGATGAACAGGTATATTACATCCTGCATCCCCCAATCTTTTATAATTTCGAAAAGGGCAATAACATCGTTCTGACAGATACTCCCATTAACCGAATTCCAGTACGAAAGCACTTTTACGTTTTCTCTTCGCTCTATTTTCCTGATAATTTGTTGCGTTTGGCGAAACAGTACGGGAGGTTTAATGATTCTCTTTTCATCGCTCACTGTTTTCTCGCTGATTATTTTTTTTGCCATAATGAATATTATTTTGTGGTTTATAAAAAACCCTGCAAAGATATACTTTATCTCTGATTTTATTGATTTTTCATTGTAAAATATGTTTGTTTTTTTACAAAACACATTGTGTAATACCAGATAACAAGTATTACAGGTAACCGCATTCAAACTGTATCAATTTGAGCATATAGTTTTATAAACAAAGTTTTTTTGTACTTTTGTATCCGTTCAAATTATGGTGTTCAAATTTCTAAAAATGCAACTTAAATGTTGAATATCTCCCTGCAACACATAATTGCATCGCGTTGTAATGTAAAAATATGTCGAAAAAAATGGTTGAATAATCACGCGATGTTATTGTGCGGCAGCGAGGAACAGAATGAGAAAACATGTTTTTGGTTTCTACCGGCATATTGCCTCTAACAGAATATTCAACTTCTGATTCGCACCAATAGCCTTTAATCATTCACAAAAAGTATGTATAAATTAACGCTAACTCAAAAAGATTTTCTGAATTATCTGCTTTTCGCAGCTTCAAAATCAACACGTATCCGAAACAGCCGTATCAAAAGCTGGTTGATGCTTACAGGTGTTTTTTTTTGTCTGGGATTAGTTTTTGCTTTAGGCGAAAACAAATTCCTTTCGTGGTATTTTTTTGTCGCAGGGCTTGTGGTGTTCATTTTCTATCCCATTTATGTAAAGCAAAGGTACAGGAAACATTATATAAAGTATATCAACGAAAATTTGAGAAGCCGAATCGGGATGGAATGTAAAATTGGCTTTGTAAATGGCTGCATTGTTTCGGAAGACCTGTCGGGAGAAAGCAAAACACATATTATTGATATTGAGAATATTAGCGAAATCGGTAAAAATCTTTTTGTCAGAATAAAAACTGGCGAAACATTGATTATTCCGAGCAATATAAATGATTTTGATAAATTTAAGACTGAACTGAAAGAGAACATCAAAGAAACACAGCCCGACTGGAATGTTGAATATGGATGGAAATGGAAATAATACACGAATCGCAAAATGAAAACAGCAGTTGTAACAGGTGGCGCTCACGGCATTGGTAAATCAATCGTACTTAATTTGTTGAATCAGGAACATCAGGTAATTGTGCTCGATGTCAATCAGCAATATATGAATGTTCTCAAGGCTGAATATGTCCCGAATAATTTGCATACGATGATATGCGACGTCGGCTTGCCCCAAAAAGTATCGTTTGTCATGCAAGAAATTGGGGCACGATTCGGTAAAATCGATTATCTGATAAACAATGCCGGCATTAGCGCCTTTACTGCTATTGATGAAATATCAATTGATACGTGGAACCGGATTTTAACGGTAAATCTGAGCGGTATGTTTTTTACGGCAAAATATGGCAAACCTTTTTTTGCCAACAATTCGGCAATTGTCAATATTGCCTCTACGCGGGCGTTGATGTCGGAGCCACACGGAGAGGCTTACGGCGCCTCAAAGGGCGGCATTGTTGCCTTAACAC
Source organism: Cytophagaceae bacterium (assembly GCA_031285765.1). Lineage (GTDB taxonomy): Bacteria > Bacteroidota > Bacteroidia > Bacteroidales > Marinilabiliaceae > WRMI01. The sequence continues at coordinate 5,679 of JAITVO010000034.1, forward strand.
ATGCACTTTCAATTAGCCTTGCTCCTAAAACCAGAGTAAATTGCATCAGTCCGGGATGGATTGCCGTTAACGACAATGAGGCCTTGTCAAAAGAAGACCATTTGCAGCATCCTGCAGGAAGAGTTGGCAAAGGCGACGACATTGCCGAAATGGTTGCATTTCTTTTAAGCGAAAAGGCAGGTTTTATTACCGGACAAAATTTTACCGTTGATGGGGGAATGACAAAGAAAATGATTTATGTGTAAAAAAGAAGATGGAAATAAAGACAGGGACATTGATTTCTATCTTTCATCTCCAATCACCTCCTTTCCATTCTTCTTTAATTTCTTCTATTGACAAAAATCATTATGTAGTAAATCAATGTAGCCAACGCCGACAATGCAGCAACTACGTATGTGTAAGCAGCCCATTTTAAGGCGTCTTTGGCTTGAACATGGCTTTGTCCGCCTGTAATGCCGGCATTATTCAACCATACCAGCGCTCGCTGACTTGCATTAATTTCGACAGGCAAAGTTATAAACGCAAAAAGTGTAAAAATGCCGTAACATGCAATAATAACAATTAATGCAATATTGTGCGGAATAAGATTCGGTAGCAAAATGGCTCCGGCAAACATGGCGATAAAAATAACGTTAAGTATCCGCGAACTTACATTCTGTAAAGGCACCAGCGCCGAGCGCAATTTAAGGGGCGCGTATGCACGTGCATGTTGAACAGCATGTCCGCACTCGTGAGCAGCAACAGCCGCCGCCGCAACATTACACCCATTAAATACCTCATTGCTCAGATTTACAGTTTTGTTGGCAGGATTGTAATGGTCGGATAAATGCCCTCCGGTAGAAAGCACTTTTACATCGTAAATTCCATTATCGTACAGCATTTTTTGTGCAATTTCAGCTCCCGATATGCCTCCATTTGTAGGAGTATGCGAATATTTTTCGAATCGGCGTTTGAGTATGGCGCTTACAATCCAGCTTAGCGCCATAAAAACAATAAAGATGATAAACAAAGGTGATGTAAACATAATAGTTTCAATTAAAATATTTAAAATAATTCAGAACACTCTATTTTTCGATATTGAAAATACCGGCGGGGGTGTTTCAAAAATCTTGCCAATAATATCTATCTGCATTTTTGTCATAACTTAATATCTGATATTACGCAGTAGCCTTGAAAAGGCTAAATTTTTATAAACACAGGTGGGCGTAGTATTGCCAGTAGAATGTAGAAACGCGAATACCTGCCTGCAAAGGCAAAACAGATTATGAAAAGCAAGTTCTGTCTTTCAGGCAAAAGCTACTTTTATTCTCTAACCGCAGGCAACGCTACGCACGCTTGTGGTTTTATTGTAAAATACGTGATTTTAGTTAAAATCGAAAATTTAACATTATTTGCATTGTGCAGGCAATTATTTATCCATAATTTTGAAGCGTAAATTTTTTCGAATTACTCACCACAAATCAGGAATAATGATATGAAAAGTTTATTTTGTTTTTTTAGATTTAGAGTAATGGAAACAGAAACCATTTCAAAAAACGGGGCGAGTACGAAAAGCCAAACGAGTAGGAATAACCAATTTTGAATTTTAACTGACTTTTACCACAAAGAACGCAAGGGAAACCTGTGGTTAGTGATGTATATATTTTAGTACATATCAACATGGATCAACCACACTACAACCTTTGCGCTCTTTGTGGTTTCAAGAAAAAAACAAAAAACACTGATTTTTATGAAAACATTGATTTTTATAATTTGCCTGCTGCCAGTAGCTATGCAGGCACAAACTTACGACCCCGTTGCGGTTGCTGTAGTCAACAATTTGATTGCAAACAACAATTTACAGGCAACACCCAGTGCGCCGGAAACATGGTTCCAGTTTACTGCATGGAGCAACTCTTCGCCCAAGCAATTAATCGGTATAACGCTACGCAACAAAGGCTTAACCGGTTTTGCATCTTTTGCAGGTTTAGCGGCATTGGAAGTATTGTACTGTGACTATAACGAACTTACAGGTTTGGATGTAACAAACTGTACAAACTTGTGTATATTGGATTGCACCTACAATAGTTTAACCGAATTAGAGCTTGCAACCAATGCCGGCCTGCTGCAATTGGAATGTCCTGTAAATAATCTTACAGCTTTGGATGTTGCCAACAAAACCAAACTGAAAATATTAAATTGCATGTCTAATGATATTTCCGAACTGAGGTTAAACAACTGCCCGCTTTTGAATGAGTTATACTGCAACGGAAATAACATTACTGAATTAGACATATCAAATTTTCCGCAGCTTAAATATTTGGATTGTAGCAGTAATCGATTAACCGAACTGCATCTATCGAACTTGGCTAATCTGCAAAAGTTGGATTGTGGCAGTAATCGATTAACCGAACTGCATCCATCGAACTTGACCAAACTGCAAAAGTTGTATTGTCCCGTAAATAAACTGACCGAATTAAACTTAACAGGCTGCACTGCGCTGCAAATTTTAGTTGTCAGTGCGAATCAACTGGCAAATATAGATTTATCAGATTTGGATAATTTAGTAGTGTTTAATGGTGATTCTCAGTCTGTATATTTACAAATGGAGGAAGATAGTGATGGCAATTACATTGGTTACATTTTGTTAAATAATCCTGTTTTCTATCCTCCGTATGTAAATGTAAGTTATTCAAATGGAGTTCTTAAAGTGGCAAGCCGCCAGTATCATGGAGTTATGTTCTTTTGCGAAACCGGCAAGTACGAGTTTACATTGGAAGGTTTAATTGAATTTCTTTATCCGCAATCGAATATAAACGCCAATTCGGTTACAAATTCGTTAAAAGCATTTGTGCAAAACGGAATGCTCCATGTTGATGGATTAATTGCCGGCGAAACATTGAGTGTTTTCACTGTTACCGGCATGCTTGTCTATCAAGGCACTGTAAAGCACGAAAAAGAAAGCATCACTTTAAATGGCGTCGGCGGAATTTATATTGTGCAGTCGGGTAAAAGAACGACTAAGGTTGTAAAATAAGCGATTTTTTTTCGGTGTAAGTACGGATGAAATATCTGTTTCAACTGAGTTTGTTTTTATTTGGGAATGAGGTACTATTGCGTATGCCGATAAAAAAATCAAGCGTTTGTCCTGATATATTTACGGTTTTATTGGTTATATGGCAAAAATATATCATCTTTGCACAACTATTATTACAGTACATTTAGCAGTAAAACTATGGTTACAGCATATATTCATTGGAATGTTGACCCCGAAATCATAAATATTTTCGGACTCTCGTTGCGTTATTACGGACTTCTGTTTGTAGGTGGTTTAATGGTGTGCATTTATGTTCTCAGTCGGATTTTTAAGCAGCAAGGTATTCCGCTGGAGCATCTCGAAAAATTGTCGATGTATGGCGTTATCGGCGTTTTTGTTGGAGCGCGTTTAGGGCACTGCCTCTTTTACGACCCCGTGTATTATCTTACTCACATTGCCGAAATGCTTTTGCCCATTGCGCCTGCTCAAGGTGGAGGCTACGAGTTTGTTGGTTATCAGGGACTGGCAAGTCATGGGGGCGCCATCGGGTTGATTATCGCAATCATTGTCTATTCGCGAAAAACAAAAGAACCGGCGCTAAAAACTATTGACATGATGGGAATTGTTGCTCCGCTTGCAGGCTTCTTTATTCGTATGGCTAACTTGATGAACTCGGAAATAATCGGACGACCGGCTGATGTTCCGTGGGCATTTGTTTTTCACAGAATTGACGAAATACCGCGACATCCGGGACAATTGTACGAAGCGCTTTGTTACATCACTTTTTTTGGTGTGATGATGCTTATTTACAAAAAGAGATGGGCAAAGTTTCAAACAGGTATTTTCTTTGGCACTTCTATCACATTGATTTTTACAGCCCGCTTTTTCATCGAATTTTTAAAAGAACGTCAGGAAAGTTGGGAAGAGTCGATGCGCTTCGATATGGGGCAATGGTTAAGCGTTCCTTTTATTTTAGTTGGAATTGGTTTCATTGTTTGGGGAATTTATCGAACCAAAAAGGGATTCATTCCTCATAAAACAGTTGCCCAGCCAACACCAAGCAGGCAAAGTCGCCGAAAAGCAAAAAGATAGAACTTTGAATATATACTCAAACAGAATTGATTTGCGAATAAAAGCAACAAGGGGATTAATCCCCTTGTCAATAAATAAAACTGAACAGTTAAAACTGGAATCCTCTGTTATTTGCAAACCATTTTTGT
>JAITVO010000179.1 GCA_031285765.1 Cytophagaceae bacterium
AAGGGAGCCTCTAAAAACTCAAAGTTCGAGGCTTGCGAGGCGATAAAAGCGCAGTTTACATGAAGGTAAATGAGCATTTTATCGTCCGAAGCATAACGAAGAAATTGGAGTTTTTAGAGATTCCCTTATGTTATTTCAATATTACTGATAGCGGTTTAGTATTAATTACTGCGTAACACGAGTTAATTATCAACTTTCAATTATTATACTCAAACAAAAATGGTTTGCAAGTAACAGAGGATTCCAGTTTTAACTGTTCAGTTTTATTTATTGACAAGGGGATTAATCCCCTTGCTGCTTTTATTCGCAAATCAATTCTGTTTGAGTATAACTTTTGAGCGGTATCTTTGCACAAAATATTGATAATTGAAAATCAGCGATTAATATCCACTGTTGATAAAAAAAATATTTTTTCATAATCTTTTTTGTTCGTATGTGTGTATGTAATCTAAAAACAATTATATTTGTCGTCGAAATTTTGAGAGGAAAAATGTGTTTTCAATGGAAAATATCTCATCCGCAACTGCGGACGGTACGAATCCTGTAAGAATTGCCCCGTCCGCAACTGCGGACGATACGAATCCTGCAAGAATTGCCCCGTCCGCAACTGCGGACGGTACAAATACGGCAGGAATTGCTCAATCAAAAAAAATAATTGTAGAACCATAAATTAATATTGAAATGATTGATAAACTAAATCTTCACAATCTCCGTAATCCGGAGTATTTCTCGTATATGTTCAGCGCATATACAATTTTTATTAAATATAATATCGACTTGTTGAACCTGAAGCCTCTTTATGACGAATTTGATGGGTGCATTAAACAGGCTGAACTTGCAATGGCGGCAGAAAACCGAAATGCAAAAATTGGTGAGAAAAACAAAATTGATAACTATCGCGACAAGCTGCACAGTAAACTTTTTAAGCAGTTACAATCTATTTTGTGCGACGAAAGAGATACTCGTTTCGACGACGCACAGGCTGTGATGCAGGTTGTAAAAGAAGTTGGAAATCCTACCAAACTTGCCGAAAATGCCGAAAGCACCGTTATTAAAACACTTGGCAACAAACTTTCTCTGTATGCCATGCAGCTGGAGTCAACAGGCACTGCATCAATATTGCAGGCTTTATTAAATGCCAACGACAAGTTTATTGAACTCGAAACAGAATGTCGCAAAATTGATTCGGATCACACCCTGAATAAAGTACCATCGATGCGTGTTGTGCGAAAAAAGACTGATGCTGTGTACCGCCTTATTAAGGGGGCTATCAACGGGTATGCTAACATACCGTCGAAAATGGAAGAATACCGCAAACTTGTAAATGAAATGAATGTGCTTGTAGCAAAATATGATACTTTGCTGGCAACACGTCGAAAAAAGAAGAGTTAGTACAATACAGTACCCCCAAAAATGACAAGCCTCTCTCTCCTCATCCCCTCTCCACAAGTAATTGGGCAGGAGGAGAGGTTCCCTGTCATTATTTTAAAAGCGTCTTTGAAACAATGTGTATTTATGACAAAAAAGAAAAAACAGAGTGAACATGCCCGGACGAAAATAGCACATGCGCAACATCGAAACGAATTTATGCGCAGGCTGGAGCGCATCTGCAAGTTAATCAACCCTGATGCTGCACTGTTTAACATGTTTACACCAAAGGAGAAGGAGGTGATTTACACCTGTCGCGGCGCTTCGGCAAAAATTGTTGCAGCGTTAGGGTGTAAAGTACCACGTACACTGCTCGACGAAATGAGTATGGCTTTTAATAACATATTGGCAAACAAAACAATTGAACTGATAGAGGGAACAGGGCTGCAAATTACGATGTCCGACTTCTGGAATGTGGTAATTTCGCTCGAATCGTTTGTAAAAGACAATTATGCAGGCAAGGAATACTATGCCGATTTTTTGAATGACAGTAACCGGCTGAGGCGCTTTATGATGAAAGCAATGGTAATAAAAGATACTATGGCGCTGCACAGTACCAACCTCCTGAAATGTCTTTACGATATTAATATCAATTTGAAGCCGCATACCGAAGATTTTGCTGGATATCATCGGCAATTGATATTAACAGTAACATCGTTTGAACCCGAGAAAAAACTGATAAATATTGACGGACAAAATCGTACAATTACCCGCGTAGCGTGGACAAACAACAAAGAGATTCGCTATTTGTCGATACCCGCTGGTAAAGTAGATAAAAACAGTGGGATACCGAATATTCCGGTACCTGTATATATACAGCAACATGCTGCCGACAGGCTTTGGGAGCGCATTAGCGTACCGTTCAAGGGGCTAATGTATATGGAACTGGCAATGGCGGTAATGGAAGCTAACGTTATTCGCAATTCAAAAGATGAACTGCTGCTTACATACTCTCTTTCGGGCAAAAAAGTGGGGTATCTGCTTATCGATTTAATCAATGGTATTCTGCTTATCCGTACATTCCTGTTTCTTACCAATAATGGAACGCCCGAAGGACAGAAACTTGAACAGCTGACGGGGCTTACAAAGCTGGACAAGGAGTATTTGGATATTGACAATATGGATGGACTTGTACATTCCGATATACTTGAAAATGAGGAAGTGTGCAGCCTTTTCAGAAAAACAGGCTGCGGTTCGCTGCTCGAAGCGTGTAATGAATTAAAAAACAGCTTTATGTGGGAACTTATGCCCGACAGAGTTACAACATCAATATCACGTATTTCAAATTATCTGAAGGCAGAAGAAACAGGCAATACTGCTGACAATATTGGGGTTGTTGAAGATGTTGAACTTGAAAAGGATATCAATACAGGCAGTAATGCTGGGGGAGGGGAGAGTTGAATTTAGGGAACCTCTAAAAACTCCAATTTATTCGTTATGCTTCGGACGATAAAATGCTCATTTACGTTCATGTAAACTTCGCTTTTATTGCCTCGCAAGCCTCGAACTTTGAGTTTTTAGAGGTTCCCTTTAATGAGTAATTTAATCGCAAATAACAGTTTTATGTCCACCACACAACAAAATTTTATTTTGCAAATCAGATATTATGCTTATCTTTGGCGACTAAAATAACTTAATATTGTACCGTTATGGCAAGTGTTCAAAATTTGAAAAAAGACATTAATTTACTGGCATCCGAGCTGGTAATGCAGGCTTATTTCAGCCGCTATTATCTTAAATCGATAAACGACGAAACTCTCACCGAAATTGTTGAAGAGGCAAGACGTTTCAAAAGTAGTTATCTCGGAAAAGCCAATCATCCCGATGGAAGCGGGAATCCTAAATTAGTTAAAGCCTTTTATAAAAAAATAAAAGAAGGGCTTATAAACGATTTCGATACATTGATTGCAAAAGTCAATGTGGCGAAGAAGTAAACTAAATAGTTTAGTGATTAAAGATTAGAGTTTAGTGATTAAAACTCTAATCTTTATCGACTAAACTCTAATCTTTAAATGAAAGTGAAAACTATTTCTATTATTCCGATACTTGGAACAATTGTATTGTTCTTCAGTGGCTGCTCTTCGCGCAATGGCGATGAGTTGGAGCCGCAAACAACAATTCCTGTTTTAATTACGCCGGATAAAGTGTGGAATATCGAATTCGGTTATGCTTGCCCTGACGGCGATGAAACCGGCTGTTTTTGTTATGGAGGATTACAAACAATAAAAGTAGGCAACACAAAAACCTTTAATGGAGAAGAATATTACGAACTGCTTTCGGTCAATTCAAATCAACAGTGGAAAATTATAACTTATGTCAGGGAAGAAAGCGAAAAAGTATTTTTTTATGCGGAAGATTGCGATAAAGAATATTTGATGTATGATTTTAATTTGAATACAGGAGATGAGATATTTTTAGCAGACCCACTAAACCCAACCTCTAACTATCAGCACGATAATCCTTGCGAACTGACGGAATATGATAAGCGCGAATATCACTATAAAGTAATCGAAGTTGATTCGATTGAATATAATCAAGTGAAGAGAAAAATGTTGAAACTGGAAAGTAATATGCACCCCTATTCCCCTGATATTTGGGTTGAAGGAATAGGTTGTATGAGAGGAATTATATATCGTTCAGCAACACATCAAACTGGAGTGAAACAATTAAAAGATTGTTTCGAATCAGGCGAATTGTTTTTTGTAAATGAAAATCCTGAATTTTGCTTGGTGCCAGCAACAGAATGAATAATGTTCAGCAATTAACTTCAAAAATGATTGTAAAATGAGAGCAATATACATAATGGGCATTGTATTATTTATGCTGGTATTGCCAGTTTTCCTGAAAGCGCAGATTGTACAAAATGAATCATTTAAAACTTTTTATCGCAGAGCAAAAATATTGCGCAACAGAAATATCTTTGAAGCAGGGAGTCATATTTTGCCGCTAACATTGAAACAAAAAATATCAGGCTTATCTATTAGCGGAAGCATAACATTTACCGGCGAAAAAGGCTTTGTGCGTATTATCTTGACCGATAATTATGATAATGACTATCTTGTGCTTGAAACAAATAGTGTTTTTGAACATGAAACAGATATATCATTTGAAGAATTTTGTGAGGAAACAGCGTTGTTGGATAATATTTTACCAAAACGAATAGCTATAGAGTGTACCGACGCACAGGTTATTATTAATGCAATTCAATATGCAACAGTTAATGAGTACCGAGCAAGCATTGATAAACAAATAAAAGAGGAGCAATTGAACGTAAAATTGCAACATATCAATTTCGTCTTGGCAGAAAAGGAAATAACATGGGGAGCTGGTAAAACCTCTTTATCCAAAATGACATATATGGAAAAGAAGAATTTATTTGGAGGAAAACTTCCAAATTTAGCTGGTTTCGATTATTATGTCAGCGGTATTTATGTTATACAGGGATATAATTCTAATAAGAATTCGCCTCAAAATACGACACGGTCTCAATTTGTTTCAGAGTTTGATTGGCGAAACCGTCATGGTAGAAATTGGATGACATCTGCAAAGAATCAAGGAAGTTGTGGCAGTTGTTGGGCATTTGCTGCAGTTGGTACAACAGAAGCGTATGTAAATTTATTCTATAATCAATTATTGAATTTGGATTTATCCGAACAGGATGTCCTTTCCTGTAATAATGGAGGAACTTGTTCAGGCGGTAATACAGGCTCTGCATTAAATTACATAAAAAGTACAGGAGTTGTAAATGAAACTTGTTTTGCATATTCAGCAAGTGATTTACCATGTAATAATAAATGTGTTAATCCAAATGAAAAAATAAAGATTAGTAATTATACTTCTTTTAGCTCATATTCTCAAACCTCTGATGATCTGAAAAAATTAGCTATTAAAGCACCAATTAGTTTTGGTATAAGTTGCTGGTGGCATGCTTTAGGTTTGACTGGTTTTAAAACAATACAATCTGGAGATAGAATTTACATTAAAACAGAGTCGGAAGACAGATGGGTAACTGTAACTTCGGGGCATCCATTAGTTGATAACGATGCTTGGATATTGAAAAATAGTTGGGGGACAGGATGGGGTGATAATGGATTTGGATATGTAGTAACGGATTGGTCTGAAGTATATTTAACATATTCTATAAATGGCAATGTTGCCAGCCTCAACTACACTGCTACCGACATTGTTTGCGAAGACCGCGATGGCGATGGTTATTACTTTTGGGGCGTCGGAACGAAACCGGCACATTGTCCTGTTTGTGCTCCCGACGAACCTGACGGAGATGATTCCAACCCTAATCTGGGTCCAATGGATGAATATGGAAACTGTGAGGCAATTGCACCTCTGATTGAAAATATTACTGTTTCTCAAACATGGCACTCTAATAGAAATCTGTGTCGAAACATTACCGTTCAATCAGGAGTTACGCTAACAATATCAAGTACAACAACCGTATTTTCTTCAAATTATACTATAACGATTCAAAATGGCGGAAAATTGATTTTATCCGGCGGCATTATCGACGATGGAAACATTATAGCGCAAAGCGGCAGCGAGCTAACCATATTGAACAACGGAAAGATATTGTTAAGCAGCGATGACAGTCTTGATATACAATTAGACGCTGTATTTAATTTTGAAGATGGCGAAGTTTTGTCAAACTCTAATAACTAAACTCTAAATGAAAAAGATTCTTTACATCACACTGGTAGCGTCGTTAACGATTGCGTGTACCGGCAAAAAAACGCAGGAACAGGATAAATCATTCGACCTGAAAGAACTAAAAATAAGTGGCAACCGCCTAACGCCCGAAATCCTTTGGGCTTACGGACGGCTTGGAAGCGTAGCAGTATCGCCCGACAACAAGCAGGTGGTTTATACAGTCAGTTATGCAAACGTTGAGGAAAACCGTTCGTACAGCGATATCTATACTGTTCCCGTTGATGGCGGCGAACCTGTACGACTGACCGAAACGAAAGCAAACGAGTTTGATGCGGGCTGGCGCCCCGACGGTAAAAAAATAGCTTTCCTGTCAGCCCAATCGGGCGAAGTGCAGTTGTGGGAGATGAATCCTGATGGAAGCAATCGTCGGCAGATGTCGAATGTGGAAGGCGGAATTACAGGTTATAAATATTCGCCCGACATGAGCCGAATTGCCTATTCAAAACCTGTGAAATTAGACAGGAAGGTGAAAGATATTTATCCCGACCTTCCGTTGGCAAACGCCCGCATTGAGGACGATTTGATGTACCGTCACTGGGACAGCTGGCACGATTATCACTACAATCATGTTTTCGTTGCGGCTTACAGCGAATCTACCCCTTTTACATCGGGAACCGATATTCTGGCGGGCGAACGTTTTGATGCGCCTACAAAGCCTTTCGGCGGAATGGAACAGGTGGCATGGATGCCCGACGGTAAAAAGATTGCTTACACCTGCAAAAAACTCGCGGGAAAAGATTACGCACTTTCGACCAACACCGACATATATCTGTATAATATTGAAAACCAACAGACCGAAAATATGACCGAAGGCATGATGGGATACGACATCAATCCCGTGTTTTCGCCCGACGGCAACAGTCTGGCTTGGGAAAGCATGGAGCGCGACGGTTACGAAGCCGACAAAAACCGCCTCTTTATAATGAACATTGCAACGCGCGAAAAAAAGGATTATACCGAAGGATTCGACCAGAATGTTGCCTCTCCGGTGTGGGACGACAGCGGGCAGTTCATCTGGTTTACGTCGAATTGGCACGCAACTTCACAAATTTATCTGCTCAATGTTGAATCGGGCGTCATCAGCAAAACAACCGAAGGCATTCACGATTTCAACACGGTGTTTCACGCAGGCAACTACGTGATTGCAACGTGCGAAAGCATGAGCGCTCCTCCCGATATTTTCAGCGTTAACCTGAAAGAAAATTCAACTCAAAATATTTCGCGCATCAACGACGGTTTGCAACAGCAGCTTAAAATGGGAGAAGTAGAACAGCGCTGGGTTACAACCACCGACAACAAGCAGATGCTGGTTTGGGTAATTTATCCGCCCGACTTCGACCCCACCAAGAAGTACCCTGCTTTGCTCTACTGTCAGGGCGGACCGCAAAGCGGAGTGAGCCAGTTTTGGAGTTCGCGCTGGAATTTTCAGATTATGGCTGCCAACGATTATATTATTGTAGCGCCCAATCGTCGTGGAGTCCCGGGATTTGGGCAGGCTTGGAACGAGCAAATCAGCGGCGATTACGGCGGTCAAAACATGAAGGATTATCTGACTGCTATCGACGATGTGGCAAAAGAGCCATTTGTTGACGAAACCCGCTTGGGCGCCGTTGGTGCAAGCTACGGCGGCTATTCGGTTTACTGGCTGGCTGGCAATCACAACAAGCGTTTCAAAGCATTTATTTCACACGCTGGTATTTTCAACGAAGACATCATGTACAGCACCACCGAAGAGCTGTTCTTTGTTGATTGGGATTTGGGCGGACCTTACTGGAAACTGCCGTTGAAAAGCTATGAGTTTTCACCGCATCGTTTTGTCGGAAACTGGGACACGCCATTGCTTGTAATTCATGGGGGAAAAGATTTCAGGATTCCCTACACGCAGGGAATGGGAGCTTTCAATACAGCCCTGATACAGGATATTCCCGCGCGGTTTCTCTATTTTCCCGAAGAAAATCACTGGGTGCTGCAACCGCAGAACGGAATTTTGTGGCAACGCGAATTTTTCAGATGGCTTAACCATTGGCTGAAATAGCTGTATATAAACGGTTATGACTTAAAAATCGACGGGATAAAATTTTATTCCCGTCGATTTTTAATTTCCTTGCATTTGCATTATTCAAATTTATTTACTTTCTTTGCAGATATTTGTTGTCAGCAATATACAATTCTAATCAAAAAAGTTTTTAAAAGTGCATCTTAATAAATTCATCGACAAAGTAAAAAATATATTCAAACCAACCGATAAAAAGGAGTGGCTAAGCAATCTTATTGATGATGCTGAAATGCACATGAACAATAATAACAGTCTTCCATTTAAAATTATGGAACTGAAGAATATCGGTTTTTCAGTAAAAGTAAATGGATTGTTTGCATTTATTTCGTTTTATCACATGCCATGGAAATATTCTAATGTAAATTCGTGGATAGCAATTGCTCCGTATTTGACAAATAAAATATTTTACTGTAAAATTTATGCAATAGGCAGAGAGCCGTTGAAGATTGTTATCAACGGAGAAGTGGCGCAATTTAAAAAAGTAAATCTTGTATGGGGAGGCATGTATAAAGGGCTGGTGATTGGAATATTAGAATACGGATTACTTATTGATATTGGATACCATTTTGAATGGCATTGCGGTTCGGTAGTAGGATTAATACACAGTTCGCAATTTGGAAACGGCAAAAAGCCGGAAGATTATGAAGCAGGGCAGGAAATAACGGTTATATATGTGAAACCACATGAAAACAACCACCATTTATTCAATATCGAATATGGAGAGAAAGAGCCACAATTGGATGTGCCCGATAAAAAAACAACACTTCGGATGAAAAAAACAAAGAAAAACGAAGAATTAATGCAAAATTTTGCAAAACGAAAAAGAGGAACTACCTCAAAATAGAGGGAGATGGAGTATATTAAAACATTGATTTTATTGACTTAATATTGTGAAAAATCTATGTTTAAGACGGTTTATTATTACTTTGCTATTTTCACTTCCACGCTTGCCTTTCCGTTTTCGACCAAACGCAAAATGTAGTTGCCTGCCAACAGTCGCGACATGTTAATTTGCGCCGAACTGCCGTTTACCACTTGCGACAGCGCCGCTTTTCCGTTTATATCGAACAACGTATTCTTCACTTGTCGAGATAAAGTGATTGTGTTTGATAATGCCGTCTATTTCGCTAACATAAAGCCCGTTCAAACTCCGTGCGCTTTTTATTTTTTTTACAAAAAGCCATCCATCCGTTTCAATGTAGATAATCAGCACTGACAACATACCATTTTTATCTTATTTTAAACATAATACAGCCTTACGCAGTTTTAAACAAATCACGGCTTTGTAGTTTGAAACAATATGATATGTCTGTTTGCAAACAATTATAAAATAATCACTTATCCAAAACTCAAGATAGTAAACTTCGCTTTTGTTTCTGTCGCAAGCCTCGAAAAATCTAATTTTTAGAAGTCCCTTTTTTTTTATATTTATGGAACGGGGTCGTATCCGCTTCTGCCCCATGGATGGCACGATAAAATCCGTTTCACAGCAAGCCAGAAACCTTTAACGGGTCCATGTTTTATGATAGCTTCGATGGCGTAAGAAGAACAGGTTGGCATGTAGCGACATGATGGCGGCAACATTGGCGAAATAACCCGCTGATAAATTCGTATGGGAAATATCAACAGAAAAATTACTATTTTTTGTAATCTGTTTAGCAGTTTGTTTGGTAACGACACATTAAACATTTGTTTTATCAACTGTTTCTTTCGGTAACAAAATAAACAAGTTCACGCATTGCTTCGAGAGTTTCGCTTTCGGGATAAGTTTTGAGCATTTCGAAAGCCCTGTTTTGATATTCAAACATTTTACTGCGAGCATACTCAATACCTCCGCTCCTCTTTACCTCTTTTACGATAGGGATAATTTTCTTCTCTTCGTTGTGGTAACGCTGAATGGTTCTTAAAATCATATTTTTTTCGACGCTTGTTGAATTGTTGAGTAAATAAATCAGCGGAAGCGTAATTTTTTTCTCTTTTAAATCGTTTCCTGTAGGCTTTCCTGCCAAATTGGTTTCTTCGTAATCAAGCAGGTCGTCGCGAATTTGAAACGCCATTCCAAGATATTCGCCAAAGCGGTGCATCCTGTCGATATGCTCGTTGTCGGCTCCCGCCGAATACGCGCCAGATTTGGTACAGGCAGCAATAAACGTTGCCGTTTTTTTACGGATAATTTCTAAATAAATATCTTCGGTGATGTTTAATCGACGTGATTTTTCGAGTTGCGTCAGCTCGCCTTCGCTCATTTCTCTAACAGCTGTTGATACAATTTCGAGGATGTCGGGTTGATTCGACTTGAGTGCAATCATAAGCCCCGTTGAAAGAAAATAATCGCCTGCAAGTACCGCCATTTTTGACCCCCATAAAGTATTAATTGAGAAAACACCCCGTCGTTGGTAGGTTTCATCCACCACATCGTCGTGAACAAGTGTTGCCGTATGCAGCAGTTCAATCATGCTTGCCGCCACATAAGTAGCCTCTGATGTTTTGCCGTTTAGTTTTGCCGACAAAAAAACCAGCGTGGGGCGCATCTGCTTTCCCTTGCTGCGCAGCACGTGATTAGTGATGATGTTCAATAACCGGCTTTTAGAACCAAGCTGTTGTGCAAAGAAACTTTCGAACAACTTCATTTCGTTCTCTATTGGCATTTTTATTTTTGACGGGATACCCATTCGGTTAAAATTTTTCGAGCCTGCAAATGTCCGATTTATTCTTGAGATTAACAAAACGAATTGCTAAATGATGAATTATGAGAGAGTGTATTTTATTCAATATTAAGAATTCATCCGTTCGATTTAAAGTTTAAATAAACTCTAATTTTTGAACTTTGAACTTATTTTCCTACTTTTGCGCCAATTTATTTACAAAAACAAATAGCAGGTATGAAAAAAACGATTAAGACAGCCCTTATTTCAGTCTATTATAAAGATGGTTTGGACGAGATAATCAAGGAATTAAACAGTCAAGGGGTGAAAATATTTTCGACAGGAGGTACGCAAACGTTTATCGAGAGCTTGGGTGTTGATGTTACGCCAGTCGAAGCATTAACAGGGTATCCGTCCATTCTTGGCGGAAGGGTGAAAACACTTCATCCAAAGGTGTTCGGCGGGATTCTTGCTATGAGGGACGACGGCACTCATCAGTCGCAACTGAAAGAATACGGCATCCCCGAAATCGACCTCGTAATCGTAGATTTATACCCCTTTACCGAAACTGTAGCGTCGGATGCATCGTACGAAGATATTGTAGAAAAGATTGACATCGGCGGTATTTCGCTGATTCGCGCGGCAGCCAAAAATCATAAGGACACGGTAATTATTCCCTCGAAGGCGCAGTATGCACGGTTCCTGCAAATATTGAAAGACGGACGTGGAGCAACAACTTTTGAGCAGCGTTTGGAGTTTGCTACCGATGCATTTGCCGTTTCGTCGGACTACGACGCCGCAATATGCGAGTATTTTGTAAAACAGGATTGAACAAACATCGAAATTCAAACTATTATTAAAAAATATAATATATGGGACTGTTTTCGTTTTTAACCCAAGAACTGGCAATGGACTTGGGTACTGCAAATACCATTATCATTCATAATGATAAAATTGTTGTGGACGAGCCAAGCATCGTAGCGCTTGACCGCCGCACCGACAAGCTGGTAGCGATTGGTGCAAAGGCGCGGCAAATGCACGGCAAAACGCACGACAATATTTATACAATACGCCCCTTGCGGGATGGTGTTATTGCCGACTTTCACGCCGCCGAGCAGATGATTCGCGGAATGATTAGCATGATTGATACCCGCAAAAGGCTTTTTACACCTGCATTGACCATCGTAGTGTGCATTCCGTCAGGAAGCACCGAAGTTGAAATACGTGCCGTGCGCGACTCTGCCGAACATGCTGGCGGACGCGAAGTTTACATGATTTACGAGCCGATGGCGGCAGCGCTCGGTATCGGGCTTGACGTGGAAGCACCCGAAGGAAACATGATAGTGGACATCGGCGGCGGCTCTACCGAAATTGCAGTGATTTCGCTGGGCGGAATTGTTACCAACAAGTCGATACGCATTGCGGGCGACGACCTTACTGCCGACATCATGGAATACATGCGGCGTCAGCACAACATCAAAATAGGCGAGCGCACCGCCGAAGAAATTAAAATACGTGTAGGTTCGGCGCTGCCCGAACTGGACAATCCGCCTGTCGATTTTGTGGTGCAGGGGCCGAACCAGATGACGGCGCTTCCGATTGAAGTACCTGTTTCGTATCAGGAGATTTCGCACTGCCTCGAAAAATCAATCAGCAAAATGGAAACCGCTATCCTCAACGGTTTGGAACAAACGCCGCCAGAACTCTATGCCGACCTTGTAAACAACGGCATTCACCTTGCAGGAGGCGGGGCGCTGCTTCGCGGTTTGGACAAGCGACTCTCGACCAAACTGAATATTCCGTTCCACATTGCCGAAGACCCGCTTCACGCTGTGGCGCGAGGCACGGGCATTGCGCTGAAAAACAGACACAGGTTCCCGTTCCTGATTCGTTAATTGTGATAGAATATAATACACAAATGTCAAAGATAGAGAGTACAAACTTTTTCTCCCGCGAGGCTGTTTCAAAGTTTTTTTCACCACTAAGTACACAACGGAAAACAGAAAGTTCGCAATTAACAAATGCTTATTTCCAATGTTTTGTGTACTTAGTGAAAAACTTTGTGCTCTTTGTGGATGAATATTTTTGTTTTTCTGATACAGTTCCGAGTGAAAAATGTTTACGTCTCTACTAATCCTTTCAAAGAGTGTTTGCAAAAATGCAAAGAAAAATTTCTCCCCCTCTCGTGTGGGTAGAGGAGAGAGGCTTCGACTTAATCAATAATTAATCAACTTCGAAAAGCTATGCAGGAAATTATTCGATTTATCGAACGACATCATTTCATTATCTTGTTTCTTATTTTCGAAGCGCTCTCGTTTTATCTTATTGTTAATTACAATCAAACGCAAAGGACAATTTTTCTCGATTCGTCGGGTAAAGTAGCCGCTTCATTATTGAATGTTTCGGGCAGCGTCCGCAGTTATTTTTCGCTGCGAAAGACCAACGACGAACTTTCGCGCGAAAACGCCTATTTGCGAACACTGATTCCCGAAGCGCCGATAAATCCATTGGGGATGAGTGCCGCCACCGAGCCACTGTCGCCCGACGCCCACCGTTATCATCCCGCAAGGGTCATCAACAACTCCATCAACCGCCCCAACAATACGCTTACGCTGAACAGGGGACGCGAGCACGGCATTGGCGACGAGGCAGGCGTAATTTCGGCACGAGGACTTGTGGGCATTGTATCCAAAGTGTCGGAAAACTATTCGTTGGTCATCTCCGTTCTCAACACCAAGTTCAGGGTATCGGCAAAGTTGCGGAGTTCGGGCTATTTTGGGTCGCTCACGTGGGATGGCAAATCGTATCAGCACGCCGTGTTGAGCGAGATACCCGCACATGCCGCCATTCAGGTGGGTGATGCAGTTGTAACGAGCGGTTATTCGGCTGTTTTTCCCGAAAATATTTTGATAGGCATCATCGAAAGTTTTGAACTCGAAGAGGGCGAAGGTTTTTACGATATTTGCGTAAAGCTGTCGGTCGATTTCAAGAATCTGACTTACGTCGAAATAGTCGAAAAAGTATCGGCAGACGAACAGCACACACTCGAAAACGAATTAATACAATGATTAACGACTATTTGAAATATCTGTTTGCATTTGTGGCTTATGTATTGATTCAGGTTTTGATAATCAACAACCTCAGTCTTGGCTTTTACATCAATCCGTATGTTTATATTCTGTTTTTGCTCATACTTCCCGTAGAAATACCGCGATGGTTTTTGCTGACACTCGGCTTTTGCACAGGGCTGACGGTCGATATGTTTATGAACACACAGGGAATACACGCCTCGGCATCAGTATTTCTTGCCTATGCGCGTCCATTTGTACTGTCGGGCATTGCCCCGCGCGACAGTTACGAGCCGGGCAGTCTGCCCGTTCCCTCGCACTTCGGCTTCGTATGGTTTTTTCGCTACGCCGCCATTTGCGTAGTTGTGCATCATATCTTTCTGTTTACAGTCGAAGCATTTTCGTTCAACCGCTTGGGTCCCGTTGTATTAAAAACTATCCTAAGTTCGGTATTTTCGCTTGCGCTGATAATGATTATACGGCTGTTTGCGGGAAGCAGAAAGAAAAGGAGTTGAATGGTTAATGATTAATGTTTAGCGATTAGCTCTGTCCTCTTATACTATATGTTGACAGGAGAATTGTTGAATTTTTTTTGCAAGTCAAGAGATAAAAATGACGTATTTTTAGCGCTGAATTTAAAAAGGAACGAGTATCGTAAATAGAGCAGGGCGTATGCACAGAATATTTTGTTACCGCCTGTCGTTACCGGGCAACCGGCAGTCATCATCGGGCAGCCGGTGGTCATCATCGGGCAGCCGGTGGTCATCATCGGGCAGCCGGCGGTCGTTACCGGACAGCCGGCAGTCATCATCGGGTAGCCGGCAGTCGTTACTGGGCTGCCGGCGGTCGTTAACTGGTTGCAGTCAATCGGTATCGAATTTTAATAACACTGTAAAACAAATTCCGTATGTTTATTTCTGTTAATTATATGTTGCTTAATTATGAACAGTTACTTAACCTAAAAAAGTTATCAACATAGAATGGATTAGGCTAAATTTTTATCAACCTTATTTATGTAAGAACAAACCATTAACCATTAAAAAGAAATGTCCACAACAATCTCCCTTATTGCCGTTGTAGATACTAATTTCGGCATTGGTCGAGCCGGCGACCAGCTCGCATATATCTCCAACGACCTGAAACGCTTTAAGCGGCTCACCTCCGGCAAACCCGTTGTTATGGGGCGCAAAACATTCGAAGCACTTCCCAAAGGCGCTTTGCCCAATCGCCGGAATATTATTCTTACGCGAAACAGCGCATTAAACTATCCCAATACCGAAATAGCAGTTTCGGTTGAAGAGGCATTGCAGTTGCTGCAAAACGAAGAAGAAATATTCGTCATCGGCGGTGGCGAAGTTTACCGGCTCTTTCTGCCCTGTGCAAACCGGCTTTACCTCACACATATCAATCATTCTTTCGATAATGTCGATACTTTTTTCCCGAAATTCGACCAAAGCAAATGGGAAACCACTTCGCGCGAGGGCGTTTTTACCGATGATAAAAGCGGATTATCGTATTTTTTCGAAGATATGGTGTTGAAAACAGAAGAATGAACAATGCTCCCATCAATTTTGGAATTATTCAAAGATATGTTTCGCAAAGTAGAGTTACTGCAATTAACATTTTCATGCAAATAGAATCATTTCGCATTGAAAAATTAAATTTATTAAGCCTTTGTAAAAATACCTCAGAAACAAATGACAAATATCAATAATGAAACCTTTGTGTATCGTGAGTTATTAATATACTGAATTATAATACTTGTATCATCCTCATTTAATATCCAAAGAATGCATTTTGCAAGTTTGTTGAAAGAGGAAATATTATGATTACAATTATTTTATAGTTAATAATCATTAAACTGCTTATGCTTTCCATAGACTTTATTAACTTCGCCTCCTGAATTATTAAGCTATCCAGCTATTGCATTTTTGAAAAAAAATTTTTAAGTCCGTAGTTTTATTTTAAACCAACATATTTTTAGTTAAAATGGCGCAGTGGCTGCAAGTTGTATAGTTCTGATTTGAATGATATTAAAATATCAACATTGTTTTCTAAAGTCTGTTCAATCAATAGTGTTTTACACTTAAATTTATCAAATAGCAATAACACATTAGATTATGCCTTATTTAAACCTTGACAAAACAAAAGTTGTAAATCTTGAGTATTCGCTTTATCGCGAAGTTTTGCGTACCAACAGGGCGGGGTCGTATTGCAGCTCAACCATTATTAACTGCAACACGCGAAAGTATCACGGAATGTTGGTGTGCCCCGTCGAAAATTTTGGCGGCGAACGGTTTGTACTACTCTCGTCGTTGGACGTATCGCTGATTCAGCACGAGCAAATATTCAATCTCGGCATCCGCAAATACAGCGGAAATAATTACGAACCCAAAGGTCATAAATACATGACCGACATGGAAACCGAAAGGATTCCCAAACGGGTG
Organism: Cytophagaceae bacterium; assembly: GCA_031285765.1. Classification (GTDB taxonomy): domain Bacteria; phylum Bacteroidota; class Bacteroidia; order Bacteroidales; family Marinilabiliaceae; genus WRMI01. The sequence continues at coordinate 16,367 of JAITVO010000179.1, forward strand.
TACCGCGTGGGTGGAATGATTCTTAGCACCGAAACGCTACTTGCCGAAGACGAAGAGCTGCTTTTACACAAAGTAATGCTCGAAGAAGCCAACTCGCCAACCAAAATACGCTTTAAGCCATTTCTTGCTTTCCGCAGTATTCACGAACTCACCAAGCAGAATATGGAGGCAAACACCCGACCCGAAATCGTTGGCGACGGCATCAAGCTAAAGATGTACGACGGATTCCCATATCTGCACATGCAACTCAACAAAAAAGCCGAGTTTGTAACCGTTCCCGACTGGTATCTGGGTGTAGAATACATCAAAGAGCAGCATCGCGGGTTCGATTACAAGGAAGATCTTTTTGTACCCGGCTATTTTGAAGCCGACATTGCCAAAGGCGAATCCATTGTTTTTGCCGCCTCCACGTCGGACATCAAACCTGCAGGACTGAAAGCGAAATTTACCAAAGAGTTCAACAAACGTATTCCGCGCAACACTTTGCTCCACAATTTGATGAATGCAGGTGAACAGTTTATTCAGAAAACACCCGAACGTGCCAAGCTCATTGCAGGTTATCACTGGTACGACGAGCGTTTGCGCGATTCCTTTGTTGCGTTGCCCGGATTGATGACCTATCAGAATAAAAAAGATATATATATAAAGATATTCGATGAGGCGCTGAAAGTTACGCGGCAACATTTTATGACAGATGGGTATTCCGATGAATTTAAAAATAATTTGAAGAATATTGACGTGCCGCTTTGGTCGTTCTACACCATTCAGCAAATCGAACAGATGTGTCCCGACATCAATGTCATGGAGAAGTATGGGAAATTCATGTTCGACGGTATTCAGTTTATTTCCACTTTCAAGCGCGACTTTTTACACATTGCTGATTCGGGACTCATTTATGCCAAAATCGAAGGAAAACCACTTACGTGGATGAATGCCATCGTAAACGGAAAGCCCGTTACTTGGCGTCCGGGCTACACGGTTGAAGAAAACGGACTTTGGTACAATGCGCTTTGCTACTACGCCGAACTGTGCGAAAAACATGGCAAAAAGAAAGAGGCGAAAGAGTACGCCGCTTACGCGCAAAAAGTACAGGAAAGTTTTGTACAGATGTTTTGGAACGAAGAAGGCGGCTATCTTTACGATTATGTGGATGGCAATTATTGCGACGCATCCGTCCGTCCCAACCAGGTCATCGCTGTATCGCTGCCTTACTCGCCTCTTGATGTGGACAAACGCAAACGTGTGATTGACGTATGCAAAAAAGAGCTGCTCACGCCTCGCGGACTGCGTTCGCTTTCGCCACAATCGCCGCAGTACGAAGGCGTGCTTGGCGGCAATCAGGCTCAACGCGATTTGGCGCGGCATCAGGGAGCTACCTATCCCTGGTTAACAGCATTCTTCCTCGAAGCCTACCTCAATATTCACAAACATGGCGGCGTTACCTTTGCAAAACGGATGCTTGACGAAATGGAAGAGGAGATGGGAAGACACTGTTTGGGAACCGTTTCGGAGTGTTACAACGGAAACCCGCCCCACACAGGCAAAGAAGCGGTAAGCATGGCGTGGAACGTAGCAGGAGTTATGAGAGTTATTAAGTTAATCGAAAAATACAGCTAACTATATGAGAGTACTCATGTTTGGATGGGAGTTTCCCCCACATATTTCAGGCGGTCTTGGCACCGCAAGCTACGGATTGACAAGAGGATTATCGCACATACACGACTTACAGGTGCTTTTTGTTGTGCCCAAAGCCTACGGCGACGAAGACGAGTCGAGTATCAAACTCGTAGGCGCCAACCACATTCCTGTACGTCATCGTCGCCTTGAGTTGAAGCATTTCAGTAAGAAACTCGACTACATCGAAGTCGATTCAAAGTTGGTGCCCTACATTGACCCCGAAGAGTTCTGGCGACTTACTCGCCACGAGGTTTCGGGGTCGCTCAAATACTTGAATACAAATGTCGAAGGCAAGGTGGAATTTTCGGGCAAATACGGTGCAAACCTTATGCAGGAAATCCGCGACTACGCATTGGTTGCCAACATTATTGCACAAGATTATCAGTTCGATATTATTCATGCGCATGACTGGCTCACCTATCCCGCAGGAATGGCAGCTAAGGAAGCCACAGGTAAGCCGCTGGTAATACATGTTCACGCAACCGATTTCGACCGCAGCGGCGGCAACGTTAATCCCGCCGTTTACGACATCGAAAAGCGGGGCATGGATGCAGCCGACAAAATCATCACTGTAAGTAACCTCACGCGCAACATCGTAATCGAAAAGTACGGCATACCCGCCCATAAAGTGGTTACGGTTTACAATGCCGTTGAACCTGTCGAAAATGCAGAAAGAGAAAAACTCAAACGCGGCGTAAGCGATAAAGTTGTAACCTTTCTCGGACGTATTACCATGCAAAAAGGTCCCGAATACTTTATCGAAACCGCGCATCTTGTGTTAAAGAAAATGAAGAACGTTCGGTTTGTGATGGCAGGGAGCGGCGATATGATGGAGAAGATGATTCGTCGCGCGGCGCAGCTTAAAATTATGGACAGGTTTCATTTCACAGGCTTCCTCAAAGGCGAAGAAGTTTTCAATATGCTAAGCATGAGCGACATTTACGTGATGCCATCCGTGTCCGAGCCTTTCGGAATCAGTCCGCTTGAGGCAATGCAAAGCAACGTGCCCGTACTGATTTCGCACCAGTCGGGCGTAGCCGAAATTCTTACTTATGCCATCAAAACCAACTTTTGGGACGTCCATGCAATGGCTGATGCTATTTATGGCGTACTCAACTATCCTGCGCTTTCCAAAATGTTTGTCAAGCACGGAAAAGCCGAAGTTGATTCGCTTAAATGGGAAAACTCGGCAGTGCATGTAAAACAAGTGTACGATTCGGTGTTTAATTGAATTTTAGGTATGGAAAATATAAAAAAAGGAGGTTCAATCGTGAGCCTCCTTTTTTAGTGTAGAAACGTATTGCAATGTGTTTCTACGGAACATCTGCCTTAGCACCATTTTCCCACCCTCTCCACCTTCTCCTCGACATTTCCACCAACACTACAAACAATAATGTTCAAATATGTATCAATTTGAACATACACACATTCTACTGCTATTGACACTAACAAACACGCTTCTACTTTTGTCCCTACAAAAAAACAGCGCCGTTGAGTGTCTGTTTTGTAATCTTAATTATTAACTCATATTACGCAAGGCAATGCAGCAGGAGTTATTAACATAAATCATTTTATTTACAAATGAGAAAGGTTTTGTCCACAGGTTGGACAACGCTTGCCAAGCCCGACAACGCCTCCGACATTTGGGTGGCAGGCACGCTGGGAAGCGGCTCAAACCATGTTTCCTGACATTCGGGCACAAAGTATGGCTTTATTCTTGCCCAATAAAGCCATGCGCACGAATCGCAGGCTTTTACACCCGTAATTACGCTCACTGCCTACGTTGTGTGCAAAAGTGTTGCCAACCAAGCCATATATCCAACAACTTTTGTAAACCATTATTTTAGACGATGGTACATCGGAGTTCGACATTCGCATAAGCCTCGCTATATACACAAGCATTGGCAACAAGTTTGTAACTGCCGCATCGGGAAGCATCCAAAGTATCGGTATTTTGAACAGCGTTAAAATCCTGCAAATTTTGGCAATCTTGCATAAATCAAGGTACAGACAATTGTTTATTACAAATTTATTTTCCACCTTTGTCCCCGTCATCATCAAAAACAAATACTTAATAATCTGAAATTTGAAAAGGTCTAAACCTTTTGTATAAAACCCGTACAGGTTTTCCTGAAAACGAGTACTGATTTTTGAACGAAGGAACAGTGCGGATTTTGAACAGGAAAACAGGTATTTGCATAAAGAGAATTTTATAATGAAATAAACAGATAATAACCGTGCCGAAAGGCACAAGACATATAAAAAATAGCATTTTGCTATATTTCTGTTCCAGAAATGTAAGTTCGCTTTTTATTGTTTGAGAATTAAATGAATCTATGTATTTCATATAGATGAACTATGACCGCATGATAAATCATTAGGTCTTTCACCGGTTCAGGTATTGAGAACAAAGTTCAGGATTGTGTTATGACAATCAATCTGACAGAATCGCTGTCTGCAATGTTTTTTTAGCAACTATTATTCATTTACTT